>SKQC01000406.1 GCA_007119175.1 Myxococcales bacterium
CACGCTACTTATAAAAATAAACGCCAGCGAGGTCATTTACCGACACAAAAATCGGAGAAGATTCGCTCCAGAATATCGTCGGTGTCGATTTTGCCAGTAATACGGCCCAGAGCGTCGAGGGCCTCGCGCAGATCGATGGCGAGCAGCTCGTGCTCCATCTGCATCTTTAACCCCTGGCGAGCCCGCTGGAGGCTCTCCATGGCATCGACGACGCCCTCTAGATGGCGCGCCCGGCTCAGCAAAACGCCCTCGCCGGCGGTCAGCTCCACGGCCACCTTCGCCATGGCGTCGACCACCGCCTCGAGCCCCGGCGGCGGCTCGGCAGCTAGATTGGTCTTAAAACAATGCTCAAAGCGCTCCAGAAGCCGGCGATCGTCGTCATCGAAGGCCGCCGGACGGTCGCTCTTATTGCAGATAATTATCGCCGGGCGATCCGATTCGGCGAGCTTATGCAACTGCCGGCGATCTTCGGAGTGAAACCCCTCGCTCCGATCGACGACCCAGATCACCAGATCTGCGCGGCGTTCCATCTCTCGGCTGCGCTCAATGCCCAGCGATTCCACGCGATCGCCCGTATTCCTAAGGCCCGCGGTGTCGACGAGGCGAATCGCCACGCCCTCTAAGTGGAGCTCTTCTTCCAGAAAATCACGGGTCGTGCCGGCCACATCGGTCACGATCGCCCGATCCGTGCCGTGAAGGGCGTTGAATAATGTCGATTTCCCGGCATTTGTCCGCCCCAGAATTACAGCCCGCACGCCCTCGCGCTGGCGCCGTCCGCGGTCGAAACGCTGGCGCAGCGTGTGGAGTCGATCATAGACGTCGACGATGCGCCGGCCCACCTCGTCCGTCTCGATCTGATAGACGTGCTCCTCGTGGCTAAAATCAATCGCCGCCTCCACCAGGACCACCGCCTCCATCAACACCTCGACCAGGTCGGTGATCTCGTCTCCCAGGCTCCCCTGCAGATGCTCCAACGCCAATTGGTGGGCGCTTGCGCTTGTGGCATTGACCAGATCGGCCACCGCTTCGGCCTGCGTCAGATCGAGGCGGCCATTTAAAAAGGCTCGCTGCGTAAACTCACCGGGCTCTGCTATTCGCGCTCCCGCCTCCAGGGCGGCATCCAGGACACGGCGCAAAATCACCGGACCGCCGTGGCATTGAAATTCCACGACATCCTCGCCGGTATAGCTCTTCGGTCCCGGCATAAAGACGGCCAGCGACTCGTCGACGAGCTCCCCTTTTAAGTCGTGAATATGCGACAGGCGCAGCCGATGGGCGTCGAAATTCTCGGGCCAATCGGGCACCAGACGCGTTAAGATGTCGTGGGATTTTTTACCGCTGACGCGCACGATCCCCACTCCGCCCCGGCCGGAGGGAGTAGCGATCGCCGCGATCGTCTTGCTCATGCTCATGAAAACTCAATATAAGCGTTCAGCCCCCGGGGCCCGCGGCCAGCCTGGCCGCCTTTTGGGACTGCTATCCCGAACCTCAGGGTCGTAGTGGCGCATGACTTCGTCACCCAACTGAACGCATACAACTCAATTGGGCATCACCCGCAATTTCCGAAAGATCCCCTGATCGACGCTCTCTGTGTCCACGTCGCCCAGATCGTCCAGGTGCTGATGGATCACGCGGCGCTCGTAGCTGTTGAGGCCGGCGATCTTCAGCGGCTTGCCCGTCTTCTCGACGGCCTTGCCGAGCTGGTCGGCCATATTGGTGAGCCTCGATTTTTGCTTTTGTTTATAGCCGCCGATATCGACCAGGACTTTTCCGCGGGTCTCCCGTCCCAGACTCTCGGCAAGCAGGGTTTGCAGGGCCGACAGAGTGCGCGGGGATTGCCGCGAGCGGCCGACCAGCGATTCGGCGTCAGAGCCGGTGACGTTATAGACGAAATTATCGCCGTCTTTTGAGCCCTTGACCTTCAGATCGAGCTCCATCTTCTCGAAGAGCTCAGCGAGCCATTTTTCGCCGCCGGCGATATGGTCGACCGGCTCCTTCCGCTGCTGTTTCTCGGGCGTTCTCCGAGCCCGCTTTTTCGCTGCGGGCTTGTCCTCAGCAGACTTGTCCTCGCCGGTCGGCGTTTTATCACCGCCGCGGCGCGTTGCCGTGGCCTCCGGGGAGGCCACTTTTTTGACCTTTTTATCGCCGTTATCTGCGCTCTCCAGGACGTCTTCATCCCGTTTTGTGGCCCGCTCTCCGCGGGCGCTCTTTCGTTCGCCGTTTTTATCGCTGTTCTCAGCCATATCACTTCGTCTCGTTCGCAGTTTGGTTGTTGAGGCCGCACCAGGAGCGCAGCCGACACATCAGATATCTTCTCCGGCCTCTTCGGCGAGCCGGAATCGTCGCTTGATCAAAAATTGCTGTCCCAGCCCCATCAACAAGTTGAGCAGGTAGTACAGCACCAATCCGGCCGGCAAAAACAACATGAACGCCGTAAACGCCACGGGCATCACTTTCATGACGATCATCATCTGCGGATTGGTGGTGGCCGCCGTGGACATGGTGATGCGCTGTTGGACGAACATCACCCCTCCCATCACCACGGGGAGTATAAACCAGGGGTCCGGCGCCGACAGGTCGGCGTACCATAAAAACTCCGCCTGATAGAGCTCTACGGAGTTGTAGATCATTACGAATAGCCCGTACAAAATGGGCATCTGCAACAAGAGCGGCAGGCAGCCGAGGGGACTGACGTCATTTTCCTTAAACGCCTTCATCGTCTCTTCGGTCATGCGCTGCTGGTCGTTTTCGTATTTTTCGCGGATCTCCTTGATGATGGGCTGGATCTTCTTCATCCGCTCTGCGCTGGTATACGCCTTGCCGGTGATGGGCCAGGTGATGCCCTTGATGAAGAAGGTCAACAAGATAATCGCCAGCCCCCAGTTGTGGGTGAATCCATAAAGCCCCGCCAGCGCCCAGCGAAGGGGACGAGCCAACACGGTGAAGAGTCCGTAGTCGACGGCCTCCTGAAGCTCGTGGCCCGTGTCTCTGAGGATGTCGAAATCCTTCGGGCCCATATATAGCCGGTGGCCCATCGACCAGGACTCGCTGGGATCGATGGTAAAGCTGGAGTGCTCTAAGCGAACCCGCAGATAATCCTCGCCGGCCGACTCGAAGACACATGCCTCCGCCGGATCGATGGGCAGGGCGGCCATGATGAAATAACGGGTATCGGCGGCGGCCCACAACACGCTGTGGGCGTCGAAGGTCTCCGTATTTTCCAGGTTGTCGAAGACCTCGCGCTCTGTGCCGTCTGTGGTGTGGCAGGCTCCCTCTAAGACGTCGGGGCGAAAGTCGAAAAACGCCGTTTCTTTGTCGGGATCGTCGCGGCCGATGATATTTAAAATCGGCTTTCCGGCCAGGCGCACCCCGTCTTCGTCGAGCAGGTTATGCACCTCCACATCGAGACTCAGCGTGTAGTGGCGATCCTCGTCGATGCTATAAATCTTGTCGACGGCGTAATGACCGCCCGGATGGGTGTGGCGGTAGGTGATTTTTTTATAGGACTCGCCATCGGCGGCCAGCGTGCTCTGCTCTTCGACGACCTCGTAGAGCTGATCGGGGGCGACGTCGATATTGCCGTCGACAAAATCGAGCGAATAGGGCCAATCCGGGGCCGCCTCTTCAAAGGCCCGCATCAACTCGCCGCCTTCACCGGAGTATTGATCGGGGGCGGTAATGCGCACATCGGCGACCACGGCCCCGCGATTGCTCAATTTGACGTCGAACCGGCCCGTGCGGATGCGGTCGACCCGCTCCTCGATCTCCGGGACATCTTCGACGACCTCGTCGGGCTCAGCGAGCTCCTCGGGATCGACGTCGACGATTTCTTCGGGATCGGGATCGGGCTGAGGCTCCTCGACCTCCGGCTCCTCAGCCGGATCGAGTTGCTCTTCGACGACCACATCTTCGTCGTCGACGGCGATCTCTTCCTCCGGGGGAGGGACAAAGAAAATCTGCCATACAAAAATGACGAGACCGCTCAAGATCATCGCCAGCAGGAAACGTTGCTGTTCCATCGTAAGTCGTGTCGGAGGTCAGGAGTGCGCCGAAAGGCAATTCACCGGTCACGGGACCGGATCATAGCCTCCGGAGCGAAATGGATGACATCGCATTATCCGCTTCGTTCCCAGCCATCCTCCGCGGATGACTCCGTACCGACGGATCGCCGTCAGTGCGTACTGAGAACAGGTCGGATGGTAGCGACACGAGGCAGGTAAAAGCGGCGAGATAGCCCGCTGGTAAAATACAATCGGCCACACGGCGAGCCAGGACAAAGGGGATACCGAATCAGGAACTGCAAGCTCGCCTGTGTCGGCGTCTGCACAGCCACATTGGGTCTTATCGTCCTGTTCTGTCACCGCTTTTCTCCGCGGCGGCCACCGGAGCCAATGGCCCGGTCGACCGTCCTGTAGACATCGCTTCGAAGTTGCTCAAAGGAGGGCTCTTTTCGGCTTCGCTTGGCGATGATCACCACGTCGTAGTGGTCGCCGAAATGGCCTTTTCCGCGGCGAAAAATCTCGCGCAGCCGCCGCTTTGTGCGGTTGCGGACCACGGCGTTGCCGACCCGCTTGCTGACCGTCACTCCCAGTCGAGAATGAGCGCGCTCGTTGGCCAGAGCATATACGACGACCCATTTCCCGCCGGCGCGCTGTCCGCGCCGACGAGTGCGCAAAAATTGATGGCGCTTTCGCAGCCTCTCACTTTTGCGAAATCGCTCGTCTGTATCGCCACGGGCGTCGTCGCCTGCTCTCACTTGCGATGCTTCTTGGGCGTCAGCGACTTTCGTCCCTTTTTGCGGCGACGCTTCAGCGCATCGCGGCCGCCTTTGCTCTTCATTCGCTTGCGAAATCCGTGTCGCCGGCTGCGTCGCCGTCGGCTCGGCTGATAAGTTCTTTTTCTTTTAGCCATGACTCGATCTCTATCTTTGTTGCAAATTGATATACAAACGCGTTGCTGGTGGCGATCGCAAACAGGTGACAAACCTCGCCCTATTCCCGGGCGCCTCCGAAGCGCGGCAATCAAACATGATGACCCGCACAGAGTCAAGCCCGCGCGGGCTCATCAGATCCCCGAGATCATCGAAATAAAATCGACTCCAGATCGGCGATGGAATGGGCGAAGTCGTTGTCGCCCATCTCCACCAACTCGCCCAGTTTTTTGCAGGCCGCCAGCACTGTGGTGTGGTCTTTGCCGCCGAATTTTCGGCCCAGCTCCGGGTAGGAGTGGCTGGTATGCTTTCGCGACAGATACATCGCGATCTGGCGCGGCTCGCTGATGGCCCGGGTGCGCCGCGGCCCCTTCATATCGCTGACCGTGATATCGAAGTGGGAGCATACGGTGCGCATGATCTCGTCGACGCCGATCTGGCGGCGGTGATCGATATTCATGCGGTCCAGCATCTCCCGGGCAAATTCCACGGTCAAAGGCGTGCCCATAAGGCTTGCCTGGGCGCCGAGTCGGATCAGCGTTCCCTCAAGCTCGCGCACATTGCTGCGGATGCTGCCGGCGAGCAACATCGCCACATCACTGCTCATCTCGATGCCGTCGGCCTCCGCCTTCTGCTCTAAAATCGCCACCCGGGTCTCAATGCCCGGAGGCTGAATATCGGCGATCAATCCCCAGGAAAACCGGCTCGCCAGCCGCTCCTCAATGCCCGGCAGATCTTGCGGCGACTTATCGGAGGTCACCACGATCTGCTTGCCGCTTTGATACAGCGCGTTAAAGGTGTGGAAAAACTCCTCCTGAGTGGAGTCTTTGCCGCCGATAAACTGAATATCGTCGACCAGCAATAGATCGCAATCGTTTCGAAATTGATTGCGAAAGGTATTCATATCCTTGTTGCGAAGGCTCGTAATGAGCTGGTTCATAAATTCTTCGCTCGACAGATACATCACCTTTGCATTCGGGTCGCGATCGAGCATCTCCACGCCGATGGCCTGCAACAAGTGGGTCTTTCCGAGGCCCACGCCGCCGAAGATAAATAGCGGGTTGTAGGTATCGGCCGGCGTATTGGCCACCGCTCGGCAGGCGGCGTAGGTAAATTGGTTGGACGTACCGACGACGAATTCATCGAAGGTATAGCGGGGATTCATCCCGGAGTCGCTGACCTTCTGGTCCAGCTCCTGAGGTGTTGAGCCCTCGTCTGTGTACTCGAAAAGCGCGGCTTGCCCGCCGTCGTCTATCCGCGCGCTGCGCGCCGCTTTGCGCGGCTCGTCGAGCTCCACCTGGCGCTCCTCGCCCTCGTCGAAGGCCTCCTCGATATCGAGGACCACCTCCATGGTCTCACCGGTCACCTCGCAGAGGGCGTCCTCGATGAGATCGAGGTAATTATCCTCGATCCAGGCCTTAAAGAAGTCGTCGTCCACCGCCAGATAAAATACCTGATCGGCGTAGTGATGGTGACGAATATTTTCGAACCAAGACTCGAAGTTATCAGAGCTGACCTTGGTTTGTAGCTCGCGCAGGGCGGCATTCCAGATGTCATGCATGAGTCGTGTCGGTGAGGGGCAGGGGACGCGTGAACCAAGAGCATCAAAAAATCACAAAAAATACGGCGGGGCTTTATCCATTGGCGCCGTCGACAAAATTTGGTCGTCAGGTGCTGGATCCGACCTATTTGTCCGAGGGCAATACGCCACCGCCGTCAGTGCCTATTTGTTATCGGGGATGAGGGCCGCAAAGTTAAGGCCGATCTGGGGCGACATGGGCTTTTCCACAGGGGTCGGCAGGCCATAAAATCCAGTGCACAAGCGATGTTGCGAGGTGGCTGTGGTAAACTGGATTAGTTTTTCACAGCCTGTGGAAAACCGATCAAATCGGATCGTCGAGGCGATCGAACGGGGCATAAAACAGGCCCCAAAAACAACAAAACCTTTGCGTAGATTCGGGTTAGCGAAGATCGCCGCCCAGATCGAGCAATGCGATCGGGTGTGGCCGTCGAACGGTGGGTGCCAGATCAGCAAAAAACTGGGAACCGCAAAGGACGCGAAGAAAACACAAAGTTTGGTTGGGCACCTCTGGGTGAGGGCCCGTGGTCAAATCACCACCGAAGTTCTTTCGACATGATAGCATCCAGCCCGATG
>SKQC01000005.1 GCA_007119175.1 Myxococcales bacterium
TCTCGGCACTGCTTCGATTCGGGGTCCCCAGATTGGAACTTACGCAAACCCCATGAATCTCGCAGATCCCGGCTGAAATCTCGACCTCGGCATCGGCTTAACTCTTGGAGTAGCCTCCGGCTACGCCTGCGGTTGCGCCGATTGCCGATCTCGATAATTTCTTCTCGGCACTGCTTCGATTCGGGGTCCCCAGATTGGAACTTACGCAAACCCCATGAATCTCGCAGATCCCGGCTGAAATCTCGACCTCGGCGTATGGCGCTGGAGGTGATCCACGTTGATCGGTCTCTCTCGTTTTTCGCTGGTGTCGATGCCATCCCTGGCATCGCTGCCGTTCACACCACGCGCCTTGCGGCGCGGCGATGGCACGGATGCCATCGACTCCATTCCCTATTTGCCTGATTACCGGCGGAGACCAATCACACGCTTTGGCGCTTACTCTCGGACGATGGCGTCGAAATACCAGGCGCCAAGATCGGGGCGGTCGGCGAATTCGACGGCGAATTCGCAGAGGCCGGGGGCCTGGCCGCGCAGCGGGATTTCATTTTCGTCGTCCCCGTCGATATAAAGGTAGAGATCTCCATTTCGGGCCGTGCAGGTGCCAGGAGTGAGAATTTCAATATATAAATCAAGGTGGGAGCATACCGGGCGGCCGCCCGTATTGGCCTGGACGGGAAACATATCCACGCTTCGGGTAGCGTCAGTGCGCAGCTCGCCGTCGGCGGGCTCGAATCCGATATCGTCTTCGTCGACGATATGGATATCGAGCTCATCTAAGGCACGGGACGCCGCGCTGACCTCCGGGATCAGATCGAGGTAGACCGGCCCCAGGGTGTCGATGGCCCAGAAATGAAGGCCCGCCTCGTTGCAATAGGCCCGATCCTGGAAGTATTCGGGCTGCATCAATACCTGACAGCTCAATTTGGCGTCCATATCGCTGTGGACCTCGCCGACGAGCTTTTCGCCGTCGGCATTTTCGCGCTCAAAGGGGATCCGGAAATCTTCGTCGATCATATATGCGGCGTCGATACCGTCGGTGCATTCATGAGCCATCTCCACGGTATCGACCTCGTCGACGCGCAGAGTGACGCGATCAGTGTAGATCTCGCCGCCGCCCAGGACCTCGACCTCGAGGGTGGCCTCGCCGGCGGCGTCGCCCCAGATATACACCTCATCTTCGGCGTCATCGTCGAGTTCGGCAAAAAGGACGGACTCCGGATCGGTGCTGACCTTGCGGATCCGATCGAGCTCGTGGCTTCCCAGCGCTTCGACGAAGATCGACATCCCCGAGCCCACCGCCAGGGGCCGATCGAAGTCGCGATCGCCGTCGGCTGGCTCATAGAAAAATTCGAGCTTTCCCTCTTCGCCCTCCTGGGCCGCCTTTCCGCTGCAGGCCAGGACCAACGAGGTCGCTATCAAAGCAATGCCGAGCCAGCAATTTCTGGTCAATACAGTCATCATCGCACTCTCGATGCAGTCAAAACACCATATGGTTAGTCGCTGTCTTTCGACGCCGTCGACAGCGTCATTATTCACCATACCAACCTTCGAGCAAAGATTCGGCAATTTTCGCACCGCGGGGCGACAGAACTCACGAGCTTGTGTTTGATTTGCAACCTCTGATAAAGTCGACGAGATCCTTTGGAGAGGAGGGGGCACAATAATTGGTAGTGAAGTCTTTCGCAGAGAACTCTGTGGACTTTGCGAATCACGACCCCTTCTCGATGAGGTATGACAATGTATCGCTCCATTAGGTCAATTGCGCTGAGTTTATTGGTGGTATTTGTCGCTGCATGCGGCCCCTGTTCCGACGATACGGGGGAGGTGCCCGACGATGCTCCGGAGATGGTGCTTCCCGATTCCATAGAAATGACGGCGGCCGTGGAGGAGAGCGACCAGGCCGAGTTGAGCGTCGAAAATATTGGCGACAGCGAGTTGAGCGCTCAATTCAATGCCGAGGCCGACTGGCTTGGCGCCTCGCCATCAGAGCTATCGGTCTCCGCCGGCGGTGAAGGAACGCTCACGGTTCACGGCGACTGCGGTGAAGATGCCGAGGTCCGCAGCGCCGATCTCGTGGTGACGAGCAACGATCCACGCGCCGAGGAGACGGCGGTCGCCGTGGAGCTGACCTGTGAGGATGAGGATGTGGCCCCGGGAGCGCTGACGGTTACGATCGCCGGCCTGCCGGGCGGCGTCGACGGCGACGTCTCCGTTGAAGGACCGGGCGACTTCCACGAAGAGCTCGACGAGACGACCGAGCTCGATGATCTGATGCCCGGAACCTATGCGGTGAGCGCCGAAGCGGTGGAGGGTGACGATGAAGAACTGACCCCGGAACCGGCTCAGCAGACCGTGGAAGTGGAGTCGGAGGAAACAGCGGAGGCCACCGTCACCTATGGCGTGGTCACGGTATCGGGAAGCCTGGAGATCGTATTTGGCGGTCTGCCCGAGGGAGCAAGTGGTGAAGCCCAGGTAGAGGGACCGGACGGGTTTTCGACCACTGTCGAGGGGGACGAAACTCTGGCCGCCGTGGCGCCGGGCACCTACGATATCATGCCCGAGGACGTCGATGTCGACTCCGTCATCTTCGAGGCCGAAGATAAAAGCGTGGAAGTCGAAGGAGATGAGACAACCAGGGCGGAGATCGACTATGTCGGCCCGCCCGGCGAAATCCAGATCGAGGTGGCGAATCTTCCCGACGAAGCCGAAGCGACCATCGAGTTATTGGACGATGAAGACGAATTGGTCGATGAATTTCCCGGCGACGGACTGCTCACCGAGATTGCGCCCGGTGATTATACGGTGGCGCCTCAACCCTACGACGACAACGGCGAAACGTATACGGCAAATGACGTGGAAGTCAGCGTCGCCGCCGGCGAAACTGCCGAAGCCACCGTCACCTACAGCGTACAATCGGGGACTCTCGAGGTGACGGTCTCCGGCCTTGTCGACAATGATGATCACGATATCGATATTATTAACGAGGACGACACCTCCACAGGACTTCCCAGCGGCGGCACGGTCAACCTCCCGCCCGGGACCTATACTGTGGTGCCAAATCCGGTCTCTGAGGGCCTTGATAGCTACGAAGCGGAAGAGATTGAAGACGTGGTCATCACCAGCAATGACACCACGGAGCTCGACGTCGAATACGAGTTAGTACTGGCCAATTTCGTGCTCGACTCCTCGGAATTGCCCGACGAGCTGCAGATGCGTGCCGAGGTGACGAGCGGACCCGATGAGGACGTGGAAGGATTTGAATTCGAGGGCGATGGCCCACATCAATTTAGCGATATTCTGCCCGGGGTCTACGAAGTGGACTTCAAGAATATCACGGATAGCAGCGAGGACTTTACGGCGGTCTGGCAGGCCGACCCCTCCAGCGATTCCTACGACGTACCGAGCGGCGAGACGGTGACCGCCGAGACTGAATATAACGTTGAAATGGGCTCGCTGACTGTCGCCGTCGATCTTCCCCAGGATATTCAGGTCGAGGATGGCGAGACTTATGGTGTTGAATTTCAGGTCTTACGCGATGGTGAGACGGTCGAGACCTTTAGCGCCGACGGGCCAACGACGGAGGACTATACGGTGGTGCCGGGCGCCTACGAGGTGAGCGTCGAGGAGCCCTATACCGACAAATGGGGCAACGAATTTGTCTTCGAGGGACTCGATGCCGCGGTCAATCTATCGTCGGACGGCGACCGAACGATCGAGGTCGGCGCGCCGCATCCAACGCAGGTGACCAGCGAGGAGGACGACGCGGCGATATACGGATCGCTTCGGGCGATCATCGACCGCGTGGAAGCGGGTACGGAGATCACATTCGCCTCCAATGTGGAGACGATCGTGACCGAGGAGACCCTGGAGCTGACGCGCTCTGTGAGCATTCTGGGCGACGCATCGGATAAAGTGCTCTTGATGCCCGAGGCCGACGAACACCGGCTATTTGCGATCGCTACAAGCGACGGGGAAGCACAGATTGCCATGCAGGGACTGCAGTTGGAGGCCGGCAATGAAGGAAACGGCGACAGCGGCGGAGCGATCGCCGTATTGGAAGAGTTGGAAGAGCTGACTCTGTCGAATCTGCACCTCAACGCCAATCATGCCGAGCACGGTGGCGCGATCGCCATCGACGCCGATGTGGAGACGGCACTCTTCGAAGAGCTCGAGTTCGTCGACAACTCCAGCGCCGACCAGGGCGGAGCGCTCGCAATCCGCGCAGATGCCGAGACCATCACTGTGGTCGACTGCGAATTTGAGAATAACTCCGCACAATTTGGCGGCGCGCTCTTCGTCAACGGTGCCGAAGGAATGGTCATCGTCGACGATGTCACGTTTAGCGAAAACACCTCCAGCCTCGCGGGGGGTGCATTATTTAGTGACGGAGGCATGGTCACGGAGTTATACGACGCCACCTTCGAGAGCAACGAGTCGACGGATGACCACGGTGGCGCCATCGCTACCGGTGGCACTCTCTTCGCCTATCGCCTCACGGCGCAGGGCAATTCGGCTGACCTCCACGGTGGAGCGCTGTGGGTTAATACCTCCGGCGACGTCACCATTGACGAAGCGTATTTTGAAGATAACGACGCCGCTCTCGGCGGAGCTGTCTACGCGGTCGCCGATGGCGAGCTCGACGTGCGGCGCGCCCTCTTCGAGGATAATACGGCTGTCAGCGATGGCGGCGGTGCCTATCTCGACGGCAATGGCTACCTCGAGAATACGACGTTCTCCGGCAATAATGCCGGCGACGACGGTGGAGGGCTATTCTTTAGCGGCGGCGCAACAGTGGAGCTTCGCCACAGCACAGTCGTCGAAAATAGCGCCGACTCCGGACAGGGCATCTGGACTGACGACACCGAAAATGCCTTTTTGCGCGCGACTTATATAAATAATAACGGCTCCGCCAGCGGGCAGCAGATCGAGGGGCCGGCGGGGATCATCTTCGGAATCGGCGATGGCGCACCGATCAATTCACTGGGCCATAATTTCGTCAGCGAAGTGGGCGACTACTTCGATGATGACGACACCGATATCGTCGGCGAATCCAGCAACTACGGCGATCTCGAGGACCTCGGCGGCTTCACCGCCACTCATCCGGTCAGTGCGAATCAACACGGGCATCTCGATATCGATGCGTCCGACTGCCGAAGTCGAGACGACGGGATCATGAGCACCGACCAACGGGGTTTTCCCCGTCCGTCGGGCGCCGAATGCAGCCGCGGGGCCTGGGAGGCCGACGCCCATATCGAGGATTTCGAAAATGCTGACTTCGACGAAACCCACAGCAGTGGAACCTTCGACGGTGTGGAGGGCCGAATCTGGAATTATAGCCAGATTCGCAGTGCCGGCGACTTCGCCATCGACGAAGAAGGAGCACGCTCGGAGAGCGATGGCGCCAACGTCAGCTCCACCGAAATCGACGGCATCGACGGTGACGTGGAGTCATTTTCGGTCCAATTTCGCAAGGCCGGTGACGACGATAATAGCCGTCGAATTCGCGTCCAGGCCAATGGCAGCAACGTCGCCTCCAGCGATGTCATTGGTGAAGAAAGCGGGGAAGACGACACGATTTATGTGCTCGAAATTCCCGATTTCGACGAGGGCTCAACTTTCGAGCTCACCATCGAAAATGACGCTCCTCAGGGCACGGGTGACGTCACGATCGATAACGTCACCTGGCGCTAAGTGGGCCCGGTGCTGTTGAGCTCTGGGGGGGCTGCGATCTCCGTCTATTTGAGGGCGCCAAAATACGGCGCCGAAGATTTTGGGGGCGTGCGTTTGAACAACCCGGGTTTGCTGACCCACTCCCCCTAAATCTTCGGCGCCGCTGTACAGGCGCCCTATAATAGCCGCAGGTTCGGATTCACTCCGACCCTCTTGGGCCGTGTTTATCTTTGCTGGTTGCAGACCTCCACTGGTGGACTGGAGCAGCGAGGAACTGGAATGCGGGAAAACTTAGAGCGCCTATTCGAAGAGTTGCCAATCGGCGCACTCCTGCTGACACCGGATCAGAAAATACGCTACACCAACGGCGAATTTGCCGACTTCATCGGCTATCAGCGCGAGGAATTGGAGGGAATGACGATAAGCGAGCTGGCGGTCCCGAATGAGCGCAAAAAGCTGAAGCGGGGAATCGAGCACCTTTATCGAGGTGACCATCACCACCTCGAGCTGGACACCGCCTATGTGCGCAAAGACGGGGAGCGGGTATGGGGTTATCCGGTACGCGTCGTCTATCCCGATCCGACAACCGAAGATATGGATCTGATCTTGATGCTCATCGTCGATGTCTCGGCGCGCCACCACCTGGAGATCGAATTGCGCCGCAGCTCGCGAATGAACGCCCTCGGCCTGCTCGCCGGCAGCATCGCCCACGATTTCAACAATATCCTGACCGTCATCATGACCGCCACAAGTCTTCTCAAAAGCGAACTCGATGAAGACAAGACGGGCTATGAATTTATCAGACAGATCGACCGCGCCAGCAAACGCGGTCAGAATTTAACCGATCAATTGCGGCGATTCGGACGCGAAGAAACGGAGGAAGCCAAAGTCATCGACATCAACGAATTTCTTCGCGATATCGCCGTGATGTTCGGCCGCCTTCTGCCACCGACCGTAAGGTTCGAGCTTCAATTATCGGAGGCCAACCCCACGGTGTTGACCGACGAGGGGCGGCTTCATCAAATAGTGATGAATCTGGTCTTGAATGCCCGCGACGCCATCAAGGGCCGGGGTACGGTGACCGTGGAGACGATGCCGATCTCGTCGGAGGATGTAGAGAGATTTCCGGATACCGAACAGCTCGCCCCGGGAAAATATACGCGCCTTCGGATCTGCGATACCGGCGAGGGGATCCCGGCGGAGTTGATCCCGGAGATCTTCGAGCCCTATTTCACCACCAAGGGCGAAGAGGGAACCGGGATTGGCTTGACCACAGTATACGGCCTCGTCCAGGAGGATAAGGGCTATCTAAACGTAGCATCTTCTGAGGATGAGGGGACGTGTTTTGAGATCTACCTTCCGGCCACCGCGGATACACGTCAGATACAAGAAGCCTTCGAATCGACAGAGTGATCAGATCCTAGAGCGGCGATCAGTTTGCCGGTTGGACTTGCAGGGAGTGGTAGGCAAAAATATCGCCGACGCGCAGCGCCTCGCAGGTGGCGCGAAACGAAAGTTTGTCGCCCTGAGCGACGACGAGGTATTTTGCGCCGCCCTCGACGGGGTCGATCTCGATGTCGACCACGTTATTAAAAGACCAGCCTTCGATGGCAAATTCGTCGAGTTCTTCCAGCCACAGCCGAAGGCCGACGCGGTTGGCGTCTTCCTCCCAATTGGAGCGGGGGAAATCGGGAAATCGCGCCAGCGTGCCGCGGATCATGCAGGCCTGTTTATCGCGCTCCCAACTGATCTCGGAGAGCGAAAACTCGGCCAGCGACGGCGGCCTGTCGTAGAGGCTGTCGATGGCTTCCGGGTTTTTCAAAAGCTCGATCCAGCTTGTCATGAAACCTCCGTGTAAGAGCACAGGGCACTTGCCGGGCGAAAAGCATGCGTTTTTGAGTTAGTACGCCTTCATGCCGATGACCTGCAGGCCAATTCCGGATGCCTTAAATTCAAGGTCGTCGCCGTCGCCGATGAGGGCGACGCCGAAGCCATCATCGGCGTCCTCGATGCGCAGATCGACAGTCCCCCCCTCGGATGAACCGCGGGACTCGAAGGCGTCGATCGACGACAGATTAAATCGCACCTGCAGGCGATCGGCGCCGGACTCCCATCCGTCTCGTGGATGATCGGGAAAAGTGCTCAACTCGCCGTGCAGAAAAAAACTGGGCCCTCTCCTCTCCAGACGCAGCTCGCAGACCTCGAAGTCCTCAAGCGGTGGTTCCTCATCGAAGAGCCCTGCCATCGCATGGGGATTGATCAAACGCTTAATCCAAGAATCAGCCATCGACATTCTCCGCAGCGAGAGGGAAAACGACTGCCGGACATCATAGCTTTCACCAATCACAATCACGGCCATGCAGCTCGACAAGTCATGGCGACCCGCCGCTTCAGCATGCGTGTGATCCGGCACCAAACCGAGTCCATTTCGTCCTGTACGTCCTTTGTGGTCAGTCATCCTTTTAGCAGTCCCCATTCAAGATTGGCAATAGTGCTTGCTCTTTATCACGATTGAATCCATGATCTTGCGCATTCTGGAAAAACTGGACTTTTTGGAGGATTCTATATGGTCACTACACCGGCCCCCGTCGACTGCCTTCGCGAACTGACCCGAAATATGTGGTGGTGCTGGAATCCCGATATCTGGCAGATCTTCAGTTCCATCGATGCCGATCTGTGGCGAGAGACAAATCAAAATCCGATCGCCTTTCTCGACGGCATCGACGACGATGTACTCCAGGAGCGAGTGCGACGCGGGGCACTGACGAGCCGGATTCGCCAGGCGCTCAGGCGTCAGCGAAATTACGTCGCCGCCTCCGGCCCGCAGGCCAATATGCTCGCCGGTCCCCTCCACCAGGCGCCGGTGGCATATTTTTGCGCCGAGTTCGGGCTCCATGAATCGCTCCCCATCTATTCAGGGGGACTCGGCGTGCTGGCCGGCGATCACCTCAAGGCGGCCAGCGATCTGGCGGTCCCGCTGGTGGGAATCGGCCTATTTTATGCAGAGGGCTATTTTCAGCAGGGCATCGACGAAAACGGCCAGCAACGCGAGTATTACGGGCGGACCAACGTCGACACATTGGCGATCCGAAAGCTCACAGACGACGGCGGCGAGCCGATGGAGATCAATGTCGAGCTGGCCGGGCGGACGATCACCATGCACGTGTGGCAGGCGCCGATCGGGCGATCCAGCCTTTATCTTCTGGACTGCGATGTGGAGAGCAACGCCGACGAAGATCGGCGCCTGACGACCCAGCTTTACGGCGGCGATCAGCGCACTCGGATCCGCCAGGAGGTCCTGCTGGGCATTGGCGGCGTATTGCTTCTGGAGAGGCTGGGTATTCGCCCCGGCGTCTATCATCTCAACGAGGGACATAGCGCGTTTGCCACCCTGGAGTTATGTGCCCGCCTGATGGAACAAGAAGATGTTGCTTTCGAAGAGGCCAGAAACCGGATCTCCAAGAAGACCGTCTTCACCACCCATACCCCGGTGCCGGCCGGTCACGACCGATTCGCCCCGGAGATGATCGACGAGGCTCTGGACTCGCTGCGCCAGCGCCTGCGCCTCGATCTGCGCCAATTTCACGGCCTGGGCCGCATCGACCTCGACGATCCGGATGAGCTATTTTGCATGACCGTACTCGCCATGAAGATGAGCGACTACAGAAACGGTGTCAGCCATCTACACGGCCAGGTCAGCCGGCGGATGTGGAGCGATCTGTGGCCCCAGCACCGGGAGGCGGAAGTGCCGATTCGCCACGTCACCAACGGGGTGCACGTCTCCTCGTTTTTGGCCGGCCAGATGAAGTCGCTATACGACCGCCATCTGGGACCGGATTGGATGGCCCATATGGAAGAGCCCGAGGCGTGGGCCGGGCTGGCCGATGTGGATCCCGGCGAATTGTGGGAGACCCATCAGGTGCTCAAGGCCCGTCTGCTGGATTTTGTAAAGCACCGGGTGGCCACGCAGGACGCTCCCGGCGGCGACAAAAGCGGCCAGATCGTGCCCGGCAGCGGCATGAAGCAGGAAATCTTGACCATCGGCTTCGCCCGGCGTTTTGCCACTTATAAGCGGGCCGATCTGATCATGCGCGACCTGGATCGATTTCGCGGCCTACTCGGCGACGAAGAGCGCCCCATCCAGCTCATCTACTCCGGAAAAGCCCATCCGGCCGACGAAAACGGCCAGGCGCTCATCAAGCGCATCGTCGAGCGCACCACGGACCCCGAGTTTTTCGGGCGCGTCGTCTTTTTGAGCGATTACGATATGAATATCGCCCGGCATATGGTCCAGGGCGTCGACGTGTGGCTCAACAATCCCCGCCGGCCCCAGGAGGCATGCGGGACGAGCGGCCAGAAAGTGGTGTTGAACGGCGTATTAAACTGCTCGGTCCTCGACGGATGGTATGCCGAGGGCTACGACGGCAAAAACGGCTTCGCCATCGGCGACGGCCGAGAATTTACGGTCCCGGAAAAACAGGACGCTCACGACAGCGACGCCCTGTATCGAGTGCTCGAAGAAGAAGTGCTGCCGCTATATTACGAGATCGGCAGCGACGGACTTCGCCGGGCCTGGATCGAGCGCATGAAGTGGGGGATTTTGAGCCTTGGATGGCGCTATAATGCCCAGCGAATGCTGCTCGATTATCTGCATAACGCCTATCTTCCGGCGGTTGGGGCGACGACGGCTTCTTAGGTCATCGAACCATAGAAGTCACATAAAGAGTCCGCTCTCTCTTCGGAGGGGCTGTCCGCCCTTTTGTATTTCTTCTTTGTATTTCTTTGCGTCCTTTGCGGGAGCTGTCCGACCTTTTGTAGTTCTTCTTTGTGTTTCTTCGCGTCCTTTGCGGTTCCAAGCCGTTGTCGTTTTTACGCGTTCGGATTCCACAACACCTCGGGCTCATCGGCTTCGATGGCCGCCCATCGGCTCCAGACGAAAAAGGCGTCACTGAGCCGGTTGAGATAGGCGATGGCCACCGGGTCGACGTCTTCGGTATCGGTCAGGGCGACGACGAGGCGCTCCGTTCGGCGGCACACTGTGCGCGCCCGATGAAGATCGACGTTCAGGCGCGTACCACCGGGCAATACGAAGGAGCGCAGCGGCGGGCAATGCTCGTTATACTCATCGATCAAATTCTCGAGGTGCTCGATGTCGGCATTGGTGACGCGGGGCATCTTCTCGCCGACATCCTCCGGGAGGGTGGCCAGGATGCTGCCCAGATTGAATAGCTGGTGCTGAATTTTTAAAAGATGAGCCGACAATTTTTTAAATTGCCGGTGGGCCGGATACTCGTCGGCGATGGTCTGGCGGGCGGCTCCCACCACGGCGTTGAGCTCATCGACCTTGCCATAGCTGGCAATACGGGCATGGCTTTTTTCGACCTTCTGGCCACCGACGAGCTTTGTCTTTCCCTGGTCGCCGGCGCCCGTATAGACGCGGTTAATGGCCAATTCCGGATCTCGATATTCGTCTTTTTCGTCGCTCATTTCGGGGGCTCCCTTAAGTGGTAATTGGTCGTATCTCGTCGATCACTTTAGCTGCACTCTGCCGAGCGCATTGGCGATGCTGAGCAGATAATATCCCTCCAGCCGACCGCCCTCTTCGACGATGCGCAATGCCTGTGGGCCCTCGAGCATATCCGCCGCCCTGCCGAGGTCAATCGGCGGGGCGACCAATTCGTCGCAAGCCGTGTCGAATAGGTAGAGGGCATCTTCGTTAAAAGCGGTCACCCATAAAAGTCCGTCTACTCCCATATCGGCGGCGTGGGTCGCCTCGCCGTCTGTCTCGTAGAGTTGAAGCGGGTCGGCGGCGTCATATCGCCAGTCCTCCTGCTCGATATCGAATACAAAGAGCACCGGAGCGATGCCGCTGGCGAAGTAAATTAACTCCTGGTCGGGCGTCAACTGCGGACGGCCCGGCGAGCCGACATTGTCGCCGGGGAGCTGCTCCAGCGAAAACTCTTGAGACGGTGGCTCGACCGGGTCCTCTTCGATATCGAGCCATTGCAATCCCCCGTCGGAGAGCAGGCTTACCTGGCCGTCGACGATCTCGATGGCGCCGCCGCCGCTGACGAGGAGCACTTTTTTGCCGTCGATCACCTCAATGTCGATAAAATGGGGGTTTTTAAAGGCCGATTCGATGGTCGAAACCACATTATGAGAAGTCCTGTCGACCACGGTGATGCTCCCCGGCCCGTAGCCCTCGTTGGCGCCCAAAAATTCGATATTCGCCACGTAGGCGTGGTCTTCACCGAGCGCCACTGCCGAGGGATCTGCAAAGGAGGAGTCGTCGATTTCTTCGAGTATTTCGCCGCTATTGAGATCGGCGACGGTGACGGTGTCGGCGATGAAATTTGCGATCCACAGCTCTCCGGTCGTCGGGTCGAGATCTGCGGCGTAGGGATTTCGGTCGTTTCCGACGTCTACAAAACCGCTCTCCAGACGATGCTCACCGCGATCGAATCGGCTCACCGTATTGGCGGCGCTCTCCACAATCCACAGCGCGTCGGCCGCCGATTGAATATCATTTGCCGAGGGCCCGATCTCAGTGATGTGGCGCTCGACGACGACGTCGTAGGCTGGAGCCCCGCCCTCGCAGACGGCCTCGGTGCGCAATTCGACCTCCGGCTCTTCGACGGCCTCGTCGTCGCAGCCGGCCAGCGCGAAAAACAAAACCAAAAGCACTGCGATGGTGGATAAATAATGCTCAATTGGTCCGCTCATGAGCCCTGCCCCCGCAATTCCATCGACATATAGATCGCGCGGCCCGGAAGGGGCCGATGCAGGCTGTCCTGGGCGCGTCGGTGATCGAAGATGTTATGCAAAATAAGTCCGGAGCGAATCCGGGTGGTGACGTCAACCACGGCCCCGGCGTCTACTCTGAGCGCCCGTGGATTCTGCAGGCTTCCAAAATTATCGAGATTCACTCGGCTGCGATAATGAAATGCCGAGGTCAGCTCGACGCCGGGTAAGGTGGATAAAAACGCCCAGTCCGTAACGTCGACCTTCGATTCGACGACGACCCGGTGGCGCGGCTGACCCGGGAGCTGCGGCGAGACTTCAGAGTCTCGGTTGAGGGTGGCCCGCGTCAGCGTATAACCCGTGTCGAGACGCCATCGCTCGTGAGCTTTTAAGCGCGCCGATGCCTCGATGCCCCGCGATGTGGCCCCTCGCAGATTCTGAGCCTCGAAGAGGTGCGCCGAGACGGGCAAAAATAAAATCGTGGAGTCGATGGAATGGGTAAATCCGGCGACTTCGACGACCAGTGGATCTGCGCTGTCGCCCAGTCGAAACCCGGCGTCGGCCACCCAGGCTCGCTCCGGCAACAGGTCGGGATTTCCGCGCATGCCGTCGGTCTGCAAATACAATTCATCGAAATCGGGACGGCGAAAGGTCCGCGCCAGATTTGCCCGCAACTCCAGGCGCTCGTGGAGGCGGGCGATGGCGCCGGCGGCCGGCAAAAACGGCTCCACCTGTGCAGTGTCGGCATTCGTATCGTCGCTCGCCTCGGCGCGCACAGCGGCGATGAGGCTTAAGCGCTCGCCGGCGAGCAGCCACTCGTCGGCTGCCGAGATGGCGGCAGTGCGGCGAAAAGCCTGCAATTGCTCCTCTCGCGGTGCGATCAGGGCGCCGTCGTAGGTCTCAAATCTCCCCTCGGCATCGACACGCGCCAGATGGGAGCTTCCGATCAACGCCGCCAGGCCCCCGGTCATGGCGACGCTTCGCTCCGTCGCTCGGCTCTCGAATGGCTCGCGCGTGAGCGGGCTTTCCTGGTTATTATATCGATAGCTGCGCTGCTGGGCCCCTGCCGATAAATGAGCGTCGACGACCGATTTCGACGACTCCCAGATCTGTTGTCCCTCCCATCGAAATGTCGCCAGGCCGCGGTGGTCGTCGACGCGGGCGTCCTGCAGGGAGCGCTGAAACTCCGAGGGCCCCGGACTTCCGGCGTCGCCCCCCTCCCACATGCCGGTGACGCGCAGCCGGTGAGTCCCCTCCTCGATATGGCCGGTGCCGCCGAATCCGAAGCGCCGATGATCGTTGTTGATCCGCCGGTGCTCGACGCCCTGATCGTCGACGAAATCAAAGTCGCCGCTGCTCTGGCGGGCGGCGCCGTGGAGGCGAAACCCGCGCTTTTCTTCGCCCGTGCCGGCGGCCACGCTCATTGCCGTGGTGCCGAAGCTTCCGACCATCGTCCGGCCTTTTAGCTCCCAGCCGTCGTCAGGCGATCGCGCCGGGTTTAAGCGCATCGCTCCGGTCACCGCACCGCCTCCGTAGATGGCGGCGCCGCTTCCGCGAAAGACGTCGACCGACTCGATCCCATCGCTCATCATCTGCCCGGCGTCGAATCCCACCCCGGCCGGCGCGCTCAGGCGCAATCCGTCGAGTTCCACCACCATCTGGCGCGAATTTCCGCCGCGAACCGAGAGTTGAGCGGGCTGACCGAAGCTCGAATCGCGTCGGGCATAAACGCCGCTGACCCGCATCAGGGCGTGGTCCAGCGATTCAGCTCTAAATGAGAGATCCCGGGTGTCGAGCCGTGTGGTCATGGCCGACGCGAATCGCTCGTCGTCGCGCTGGGAGGTGGCTGTGTCGACGGTGCGAACGGTAATCTCATCGCCGTCGTCGTCGGCACCGGGTTCGTCGTCGGCCGCCAGGTCGCCGGACCACGACAGGAGGCACAGCGCCGAGATCGCTGCAGATAAACGGGGATTTTTGAGGGGATGGAGCATCGAAACGCCACCTGCTCTCTTTTTCGCGGAGAGCGATCATGGGCAGATTTCGACGTCGCAAGGATATCCTGACTTGCCGCTGATCGACATTGGTCGAATGCCGTCGATCGCCTTCCCACTCGGTTGCGCGAGCAGTGGCATAAGATCGACGACTTCACGGCTTACAGTGGCGCGACCGTCCCGGTTTTGCACCGGGTTTCCCGTCGCGACGTCACAGGCGGCGACTATGACAGTGGCGGCGGTCAGACGTCAAGAATGGGCGGAGCAGGAGGTTGGTGCCCACAGCGTGGAACGGCTGTGAACCGCAAAGGACGCAAAGAATACGCAATGATACCCAAGACACCCTCCCATCAAGACCACGAACCTCTTCATCCATTGTCACCCTCTAAACGAGATCGGGAGATCTCGATGGTGGCGCTCCACCCCGGTGTGGCGCCCGAGCTGTGGCTTTCCGCTGTGCTTCTTTGCGTCCTTTGCGGTTCCCCGTTTTTTCGTTGCGTTAGCACCCATCGTCGCACGGACCTCGGCGGAGCAGGCAGCTTATTGCAAATGGGTTGCGTTTTGAATGCGCGCACTCTACATTCGGTCTGACTTATGCCGTGAAGCCAACGACTCGAGAGATAATGATGAATGGCAACCCCCAACGAATGTCGATGCTCTTTGCCGCTGCACTGGCAGCGCTGATGCTGATCCCGACGGTGGCCCTGGCAGATATCAAGGTCGTGACGACGCTGGCCGATTTCGGGGCCATGTCCCGGGCGATCTTAGAGGACGACGGGGACACCGTCGTACTGGTTCGTGCCAGTGAGGATCCCCATTTCGTCGATCCCCGGCCGAGCTATGCCCGCCACTTAAATCGGGCCGATATGGTAATTTTTGCCGGGATGGAGCTCGAGATCGGATGGCTTCCCAGTCTTCTGACGCGCTCGCGCAACTCCGATATCCAGAGCGGGCAGCCCGGTCATCTCGACGCCTCCCAATATATTCAGGCTCAGGACATCCCCTCCGGGCCGATCGACCGCTCGATGGGCGACGTTCATCCCGGCGGCAATCCCCACTACAACACCGATCCGCGCCAGATGGCCCGCGTTGCCCTGGCCTTCGGGGAGCGGCTCGGCGAGCTCCGCCCGGCGATGGCCGACGAATTTATGGAGCGAGCTCGCGATTTTGCCCGGGAAAATATTCGCTTCGCCCAGAAATGGGAGCAGAAATTTGCCGAGTTGCCGGCGGAGGCACGCCAATTCGTCTCCTATCACAAGACCTGGGCGTATGTGGAAAATTGGTTGGACCTCGACAATGTCACGGAGCTGGAACCGAAACCGGGGGTGCCGCCCAATCCTCGGCATATCTCGCATGTCATCGAGACCATGGATGCCCGAAATATCGGGGTCATTTTACAGATCGAGTACTACTCGACCGATACTGCCGAGGCGATTGCCAATCGCGTCGACCATGATGTAAGCGTCCTGTCCGTGCCAGCCATGGCGACGGAAGATCAGAGCTATTTAGAGCAAATCGAAAGCGTGGTGCGCCCGATATACGAGGCGATGCAGAAGGCTGCAGATTGATGATCGACGCGGCGAGGATGTCATGAGTGTGGAAGCGGAGGCGATTGCCGAAGGACACGTGCATTCGGACCACCACGCCACAGCGGAGCCCACGGTCTTACGGGTCGATGATCTGGTATGCGGCTATCACGGAACGCCCGTGGTGGGACCGCTGAGCTTCCACCTCCACGAAAAGACGTTCATGCTCATCGAGGGGGCCAACGGCTCCGGAAAATCGACGATGCTCAAGACCCTGATAGGGCTTTTAGAGCCCGTCGAGGGCAGCTACGGCTGGGAGGTGGAGCAGCCCCAACTTCGCTTCGTGCCCCAGACACGCACCCTGGATCCGATGCTGCCGGCGACGGTCTTCGACGTATTGGCCACCGGGCTGCATCAGGGCGGCGGGCTGGGCTCGATGCGCATCGACATCGACGATGAGCAATTGCGTCAGGCCCTCGAGAAGGTGCGGCTCGACGGCTTCGAAGATCACCTCTTTCAGGAACTCTCGGAGGGCCAAAAGCAATTGGTCTTATTGGCCCGCGCCCTTCTGGGAGAGCCGAAGGTACTATTACTCGACGAACCGGCGGCGTCCATGGATCCCGACCACGAAATGGAGACCATGGAATTGCTCCACGAGATCAAGCAGCAATCAGGGCTGACCATCGTCATGATCGCCCACGGAAGCCCGCCGGCCCGCAGCGTGAGCAATCGGATCATGACCATCGATCGCCACGGAGCGATCGAGATCGAGGAATGCCTGGCGACCTGCCCCACTGCTCCTATCTGAAACCGTCCTTTCGCGAGCCATCATGCTGGAATTGATCACCGATCCTCTGTACCGCGAGGCCGCCCTGACGGCGACGATGGCGGGTCTGTGTCTGGGACTTCTGGGCGTCTATATCGTCTCACGTCGCATGGTCTTTATCAGCGCCGCTCTGGCGCAAACGGCGGCCCTCGGCGTCACCATCAGTTTTATCGCCATCGGTTTTTTCGGCTTTGCGGGAGTGGTCACCGATATTTTGCCGCCGGTGATGGCGATATTATTGACCTTCATCGTCGTCGCCGGCCTGTTGGCCGTGGAGGGGCGTCCACGGATAAGCCGAGATGCGGTATTGGGGATCGCCTTTATCATTCCCATGGCGCTGATCTTGTTATTGCTCCCATTATTTCCCCAGGAATTGCACCAGATCGACGCCGTGATCAGCGGCACAGCGGTCATGGTAGAGCCCACCGATATGTACGCCATCGCTATCGCTACCGTGGTACTGGTGGGAATTCAGATCTACGGATTTCGAGGCTTCGTCTTCTCCAGTCTCGATCCGGTGGTGGCCAAGACGCAGGGCGTGCCGGTGCGCCTGCTCGACGGATTGCTATTCGGCTCCATCGCCCTGATGACCGGTCTGACCGCTCGCGCTCTGGGACCGCTTCCGACCTTCGCGCTCACCGTCCTGCCGGCGATCGGCGCTCTGGGGCTGACGGTGGGACTAAAATGGGTCTTCGTCGTGGCCTCCATCACCGGGGCCACCGCCGGATTCATGGGCTATTACCTGGCTTATCTGGCCGATTTCCCGGTGGGCGCCAGCCAGACGCTGACCGCCGCCGCGCTGGCCCTGTTGCTGCGGGCGATTGGTTTTGCACACCGGCAGGTAGGTCGATAAAAGGCCGTTAAACAAACACCATTTGCAATCTCTTTCGATTGTGTCGATAAAGAGGGGGGAGAGTACACCTTATGAAACAGACGTATACAACTTTGCTGATCGTGATTGCCGTCGCCGCTGCCTTTGCGTGCAGTTCCGATGACGTGGAAACTCTCGATTGTGGTGAGGGCACGGAATTCGACGAGGAAGCCGACGAATGCGTGCCGGAATCCGTCGACTGCGAAGACGACGAAGTCCTCGACGAGGTGCTTGGCCAGTGCGTTCGCACCGGCGACGCCTACTGCGGCGCGGGAACGATGCTCGACGAGGCGCTCGGTCAATGCGTCGCCGACGACGAAGTGGAGTGCGGCGAGGATACCGTCGATGAGGACGGCGAATGTGTACCGGCCATCGAGGTGACCTGTGGTGAGCATACGGTGGCACACAACGGCGAATGCCGGCGCCCCGACGATGTCTGCGCCGAAGATACGGAATTTGCACCCAGCGACGATGCCTGCCGTCCCACTGAGGGAGTCTGCGGTGAGGGAACCACATTCGACGTGGGCACGCGCACTTGCATCCCCATCTCGACGCTTAGTTGCGGCCCGGGCACCACGGCCGACGACGAATTCGTATGTCGATCGACGCACTCCCTCTACGAGGAGCTGGCAGAGTCGCCGGATCTCGATATGACCGACGAGGGCGCCACCGGCGAAATTGATCTGGCCGACGAGGGCGATCGCGTCGTCTTTGTCGGAAATATCGACGCCCCGGAGTTGGTCGACGGCGAATACGTCCAGAACGAAGACGTCTACCACCTCGACGCAGATGCAGGACAATGGCTTGAGATCACCGTCTACTCGCTGGGACTGCCGGAGCCGGCATTTGAATTTATTGAGCAAGACGGCGACGAGGAGAGATTTTATCGCCGCAGCGATCTGGGAATGGGAATCGAGGTCACCCGCCAGGTGCTCGTGCAGAGTGAGTCGAGCTTCGAGCTGACCGTGGCCAATATGCCCCAATTGCTGGGCGCGGCGCCGCCGTCCGGTGGTGACGACTGGGGCTATGTGGGCTACGTAAAAACGTTAGAAACCCCGGATGCCGAGCCCTTCGAGCTTCTGGAAGAAACGAAAAGCGGCGATATCCGCGATCTTTCCGAAAATCTATACTCCGTCGACGGCGCCGGCGATATCGACACGGTGGCCTTTATCTTCGATGAAGTCCCCGCCCACGCCGAAGCGGAGCTCCAGGTCTGGAGCGACGAGACGACCATCGACTCCACCATCGAACTCGGCGCCGACGCCGTGACCTTCGAGCCGCCTGAAGATTCCTTTTTATTGCTCCTCGATCGCGCTTATGCCGCCGGAGACGAGATCAGTTATTCGTTCTCGGCGCGTCAGGGGGCCCCGGTCGACGACGGCGAAGCACTCTATGAAGACGTCGAGCTCGATGCCGGCGACTACGTGGGCGTGCTGCAATACAACCTCGACGGCCATCCGCAGGCCGCCACGATTCTCGACGATGACACTGCGCTGACGTCTACGGTCCCCCTGGAGGTCTCGAACGCACCGGAGGGGCAGACCAGCCTTTATTGGTACGCTGAATCGGCGACGACGGTCACCCTGGAGCTGGTCAATACCTCCGGCGAAGACCTCGATTTTCTGGCCTTTAGCACCATCACGGGGACGGCCGACGAGTTGGGTCCCCTCGATGGCTCACTGACGGAGAGCACCTACGAGCAGACTTTGCCGCGAGGTTATCGCCACTACTACCAGGTCGAGATCGACACCGAGGAGCTACTGGCGATCCGCACTGAAGACGCCACCGGCGATACCCACCTGGAGCTTCGCGACGACAGCAATACCATCGTCGAGGAGGCGCGAAATGCCATCATCTTCGAGGCCACCCCGGGCACATATATTTTATCTGTCGAAGCCCAGCAGACGCTGGACGGCGGATTTAGCCTCTCCTCGGAGGATGCCGAATTATTCGAGGTCAGCGACTCCCGCCAGCCGATCATGGTGATCCCCGATTACGACGAGGACGGCATCACCAACAATATCATCATCGACTCCTGCCCGCTGGTCTACGATATTGAGGTCTCCGTCGATATCACCCATCCGTGGCGCAACGACCTGATCATCGACGTCGTCGCCCCTTCCGGAGAGAGGGCCAATATCCACGATCGCGCCGGCGGCTCCGACGACAATATCATCGCCACCTATCCCAACCCCGCCGATATTGGACTCGACACCGGTGAAGAACTCTACGACCTGATCGGGACCAACGGATCGGGCACCTGGGGCCTGCACGTACGCGACGTGGTGCCCGAGTACGAAGGGATACTCAATAGCTGGAGTATCGATCTGACCTGCGAAGGCTAATCATCTTGCCCAAATTGCCGCCCCCACCCGTCTGTCGAAGTCCCCTTATCTGAGAGTAAAGATGTCTGCCAATGGCCCCCTGAGCTTTTCAGCCATCCTGTGGCGTGATAAATCGTTGTCAGGTGGACTGAAACCGGGGCGGATGATGTAGACCCACTGTTGAAGCTGCGCTAAAGGCGCTACCTATGCGTTTGGACAAACCGGAGAAACCCATAATGAGTCGACGATCTCCTCTTTTAAAACTCGCCCTGGCGACACTTGTCGGGCTAACGGCACTGTTTTTGACTGCCTGTAGCAGCGATGAACCCGTAGACACTGTCGAGTGTGGACAGGGCACGACGCTGGCCAATGGCGAGTGCGTCCCACTGGAACACGACTGCGAGGACCACGAGGTCGTAACCCCGGCCGGAGACTGTCAGGAGCCCGATCTTTTTTGCGGTGAGGGCTCGCAATACGACACAGCCCAGCAAGAATGTGTCTCCGAGGGCGATATCATCTGCGGTGACGGCACCGTGGAGATCGCCGGCGAATGTCATATCGAAGATCCCTTGAGTTGCGGTGAGAATACCGTGCTCTTCGAGGGCCAGTGCCGAATTGACGAAGAGGTCTGTGGTGAAAATACGGAGCTCGACGAAGGGCAATGTCACGCCACCGAAGATATCTGCACGGAGACCACGGAATTCGACGTGGGCACCGGCGAATGCGTCGATCTCGCCGACGTCGAGTGCGGCGCCAATACGGTGGAAGTCGAATCCCTGTGCATTCCCCAGCGCACGCTGGCCGACGAATTGGCCACTCAGGCCTCGTTCGATCACTCCGATGGGGAAACGATCGTCACCTCTTCAGACTCCACGGTTATCTTTACGGGTACCCTCGATGACGGGCCATCGCATAGCTTTGATTTAGATGCCAGCTCCGGCGACTGGGTCACCCTGACCATCTATCCGCGCGGGCTTCCCTCACCGGGCTTTTCGGTCCGCGAAAGTGGCGACGAAGGCACCTGGGAGCGCTCCACGCTGCCGGGACTGTCGAATCTCCCCACGCGAACCTTCCCCATCCCGACCACCGGAACGTACGAGCTGACGGTCAAGTCATCGGCGGCCAACCTGGACAACGCCGACGACTTCGGCGACGAGTCCTGGGCCTATGTAGGCGTCGTCGACGTGATCAGCACCCCGGACGGTTCTGCCTGGACGGACCTCGAAGAGCCGCTGACCGGCGACCTCGTCGAGAGCGAGGAAAACTGGATTGAGATCGACACCGAAGACCAGGGCGATCTGGTCATCGTCACTCCCACCGACATCGGTGGCGACGCCCACGGCGTCACCGCCGAGGCCTGGTCGGATCCGACGACCTTCGTCGATCGCTATCATCTGGAGGCCGGCTCCGGCACCGTCATCGACGCCGCCGCGCTATCCTCTTTATATGTGCATTTCGACGCCGTCGAATTCACCGGACCCAATACCGAGTTCGAAATCTCGGCGCGCGGCACCGAAGATCTGGCGCCCGGCGACTTCTACGAACAAGAATTCGAGGCCGAAGCCGGTCAAATGATCTTTTTGTCGCACCGCTCGCCCAGCGCCACCTCGGTGCGCGGCGCCGTATACCGGGGCGGGGAGTTGCAGCA
>SKQC01000319.1 GCA_007119175.1 Myxococcales bacterium
CGCCTCGCCGAGCGCGATGATCCGGACGCCCCGGTCAAGACGACGCGCATGGGTCATCCACAGCGCCAGCATCCGATCTTTCAGTCCTTCGACGTTCCCGGCTCCGGGGCCCTTCAGAGTGTGTCTGTATACAGCTATATGCTCCTCGATCCGGCCCCCTCAGATCGGAACTCCGAACTCATCCTGGCCTACCAGGACAACGCGCCGGCACTGCTGGAGCGCCGCGTCGGCCAGGGGCGGGTATTGCTCTTTACCTCGTCGGTGGACCGAGACTGGACGGACTTTCCAGTACGCACCGCCTATCTGCCGCTTATCAATCGATCGCTTTTATATCTGGCGCGGCGGGCCACCTCGGGGAGCGATGAGTTGCGCATCGTCGGCGACCAGGTCCGTTTCGAGGTCGGTGATTTAATCAACGAGCGCGCCATTATCCACGACCCCGACGGGCGCCGTATCGTATTGGAACCCACCGACGGTGTGGTCAGCTTCGTTCCCCGCACACCGGGAATGCATTCTTTTTTCGCCGATGACGACGGCGATGACTCCGGTCATCTCATCGAGTCCATGACCTTTGCGGCCAATGTCGATCGCAGCGGCTCCGAGCTGGGAAGCTTTCCCCATGCGCTGCTCGACGACTGGCAGGGCGAGCAGGAGATCGATGGCGAGATGACTGACGGCCCCGGCGATGAACGACGCCTGAATTTATGGTCGTTTTTCCTCTTCGTCGTCACCCTGGCCCTGCTATTGGAAACCGTACTCGGCGCCCGCCGAAGCGTTTTGGTCCGCACGCTCGACAAATTGGCCTTCTGGCGACGCAGCTAGCCCTAATGGCGGCCAGGCTGGCCGCGGGCTGCGCTAAATATCGCCTTGCGGCGGATAACTATCCTCGATGGCCATGGCCTCCAGGACGACTTCGACGGCCTCGAAAAAGTCGACCAACTCATCGACCTGATCTTCTTCCGGCATTTCGGGGTCGATCAGCGCGGCGGCCTCCTCGACCTCGTCTACCAGATGGGCCAACTCGGGGTATTCTTCTTCCTGAATAAGTCGCAGCCAGTCGGCGGCGTCGATCCAGGCCGTCCAATCCTCGTCGAAAGGCGGCGGCTCTTCGTCTTCGGCGCCTGCCTCTCCGTCCCCTTCTACATCTTGTTCTAATTGGTCGTCCTCTGCGAGTTCATCGTCGTCGGGCGTCGACTCGGTAGTGCTGTCGATGAGGTCGTCTCGCTGACGAGCAGCTTCGTCACTGGGCAATGTGCGGCCGGCGGAGAGAAGATAGAGGACATCTGCCAATTCCTGAGTGGCCACGGCCGAATACAGTCCGGCGTCTTCCGGCGCCGGGATTCCAGCCTCGTCGAGATGCTCTCGATAGCCCTGTAACGCCTCATCGGAGGGAGGTCGATCCTCGAGCTCATCGAGTGTTTCGAGATCACCGGATTGCGAGATGGCGCCACCGGTCGTTGGCGAAGATGTGCCTTGATGATCGCTTATATTATCGCTCACCGCTATATCGCCACTGCCGGCGATATTCGACCCTGAATCATTGGGAGCCTCATCGCCGGCCTCGTCGTAGGGCTCCTCTTCCCACTCTCCGGAGTCGACCCGTTCTTCACCTTCAGCAAACTCCTCTGCTTCCCTGTCTGCCTCGTCACCGTCATATTCTTCCGACTCGGCAAGCTCCTGCTCCTCCCCCTCGACCCACTCACCGTCTTCGTACCACCCGGTGTCCGTCTCCGGCGGCCCCTCCGAGCGTTCATCGCCGTCGACGGCAGGCTCGCCCTGGGCCTCGATAATTGCGCTTTGTCGCTCACCCTCGTCGCCGTTTTCATCGGCATCATCGCCGTTCTGATCCTCTGATCGCTCTTCTGCCTGGCGCTCGCGAAGCTTCTTTGCCACACCGCTCCATCGCTCGTCTCGACGGTCCGTACGGGCTTCCTCATCGCGCCTGTCGACCTCGGCATCCGGGGATACCTCCTCGGGCACGAGCTCGGAATGGGTCTCCTCTTCGCTGCCATCACCGTCTTTTTCGCTACTTCCGTCATAGGGCACGGTCGCCGGTCGCCGCGGATCTGCGGGTGCAGTTCCCGGTGGACGCTCCAGCGGCCCGTCAGGTTTTTCAATCTCCTCTTCTGCCGGTGCCGGATCAGCACCGGGCATCTCCTGGAAAGGCGCCTGCTCCGGCGACTCGGCACCCCACAGCGTCAGCCAGGAGACCAGTCCAATAGCCAGAATCGCTCCCGCAAATAGCCACCATATTCGTTGCCCCGGATTTTCGTCGCCTGCACTGCTCATGGCGTACTCCCTGACCTGATGTGTATCCCCTTGGAATATAAGCCCTTTCCACGATCACCAAACGAGAGCAACCCCGGGAGTATTTCTATTTTTGCTCTCGTCGGCGGCAACGGCAGCCGCACAGCCAGGTCAGGAGTGGCGGAGCAATTCCCAGATTCGCAGGGCTCGACAGCCGTTGGCGACGTCGACAATTCGGGCGCGTTTTGGCCAGGATTCACGGGTTGAGCTGCCGCCATTGATAATTGCCAGATTGGCAAATGGCGCATAGGGAGCGACGTATTGATGGCGATGACCGTGCAAGATGAGCTCGATATCGGCGTCGCCGGCGAGCTGCAATAATTCGTCGGCGTCGGCCAGCGGCGCCATCAGATCGGCATTTTTCTCATACCAGGGCTTGGCGGGAACCGGCTGGCGCGGATGGTGGTGAACGACGAGCACCTGCGGGCCATCCCAGGGAGCTTGCAGGCTTTCTTTCAGCGTTTGTAATTGTCGGGGGCCGACTCCTCCGCTGGTAAAAAAGCCGGATTCTTCGGCCAGATTGCGCTCCTTTTCACTGCGCTGCTCCGCCGCCGGCCAGGCCATCGAGTCGACGAGCCACAGGCGCACTTCGCCCACCACTTCGCTTCGGGGAAAGGGCCCCCACCTGCGGGTAATGGCGCTATTTTCGCCCGGCTGGTGGACATCGTGGTTGCCGGGGACTCCGTAGACCGGCACCGAGAGCTTATCGAAAAGCGAAAAAGCATCGTCGACCAACTCCGGATCGTCCGGTGACTCGACGAGATCGCCGCTGTGGACGACGGCATCGACGCCGAGTCCCACCAGGGTCTCAAGCCACCTCCGCATCTCTCGCCGGCGCTCTAGCGGCTCTCCCTTGCCGAGGTGTGTATCGCTGAGATGCCCCAGCCTTGTTGTATTTTCCTCGCGGATCTGAGGATCGAGATTCTGGGGGTCTCGCTCACTAAATCCCTCACCGCTGGCCCAGTCGTAGACCCGTTCTACTCTCATCTTCGACCTCCCTGTCGGTTGTCGGTGTCGGTCAATAGGTCAGCGGCGTCCATTCCATCCCGCCGACCTGCTCCATCCACTGGTCATGCTCGTACTCGAAGACATCTCCATCGCGGTCTTGTACTTCGATTTCGTCGCAGGGCATCGCGTCGTCCTTCGCAGTGTCGTCGTCGGCGCAGATCGACAACTCCAGCCCACCAATCCGTCCCTCATTGAGCTCCGCGAGCGCCGCGTGATACTGCTCCCAGCTCAAATCTTCCACAAAGCGCATATTCTCCAGCACGCGACGCATCTTATCGGCCCGCGACGACGGCAAATACCCCTGTGTAATCGCTCCTCCGAAACGGATCGGACTCGGTAAAATCGACGCCAGTGCCACAATCTCTAACGGAGATAGCTCGACCGGCGGACGATCGAAAAAATAGTGACTGGCCGCGGAGATGCCATGAATCTGTGGTCCCCATTCCACGATATTGAGATATAATTCCAATATCTCATTTTTGCTCAGCGTCTCCTCCACACGCCAGGCCAAAAACGCCTCCTGCAGCTTTCGAAACAGAGTTCGGTCGTGGGTCAAAAATAAATTCTTTGCCACCTGTTGTGTAATCGTGCTGCCCCCGCGCACCAGAGCTCGCTCCTGGATATTCTCCACCATCGCCATTCTAAGTCCCTTCCAGTCCAATCCGTCGTGCTCTAAAAAAGCCGTATCCTCGGCAGCTATGACGGCGCCGGGGATAAATGATGGCAACTCTGCCAGCTCCTTCCACTCCATCTGGGTGGCCACTTTTTGTGGCTGGCCTTCTCCATCGAATAGCACCACCTCCCGGGCCCGGAACAAATCCTGGTCGCGCCACTGAGCGTCTTCCGTCACATCCAGGTCGCCCCAGAAGTCGGCCTCCAAAAGCAGGCTCTCCGGGTAGCCGGAGTGACCGGCCATCTGGACCTGGAGGCCGAAATCACCTTCGACACTGGTCTCTGCAATCACCCCCGTCATGGCCTCGGGGAGGTTTTCGGAGGCATTGGATGCATCGATTTCATCGCCGATGGCCGCCAGATCGAAGACATGGGTTCCGCCGCCGGCTTCGATGATTTGCCCGTCGAGCTCAAAGGGGCCAAATTCGCCGATACTGACGACGCCGTTGACCACGCTCACAGCCTCACTACGGGCATCGACGGTGAGCGGGAGAGCGACCTCGACGTCGCGAAAAGTCAGTTCGCCGTCGGCGAGGACCGGAAATAATATCGTCAGCTCCGGAGAGTGGATTTCACCGTCCAACGAAATCAACCCATGAACCAGATCGATATCGCCATGGACCGCCCCATCGAGTTTGGCCTGTTGAACCGGCGATTGGTCGCCGAACGGCCAGGGCATCGCTCCATCCCAGGAAAAGTCATGGATCCAGGCATTTATCCCGACCAATGAGGTCGGCAAATGCCACTGCCCCTGTAATTCGATACTTCCGCCCTCTTTGTCGTCGATCTCGGTCAGAAATTCGAATCCACCGGCATCTCGGCGATAGGCCAACTCAGAGGTATTGAGTCGATAGGAGCGCTCGCCACTCTCAATGGTGGCCATCGGAGCACTCCAGCGAATCGAGGTGTCGTCGCCCTGCACCGTCGATCGACGGGCAGTGATGGCGACATCCTCGAGATGCGGAGAGGCGGCGCGCAAATTATGTAATTCGACGCCGAAATCATCGATACGGCGCGTGGCGACCAGATCGCGCAGCGTTTGTTGATCTACGGCGATCGCCTCCACTGTCAGCTCCACCGGCAACTCCCCGGTCACGGCGTCCAGTGAAGGAGAGACGAGCTCGGCAATCACCGACTCTTCGGTCGACGTTAAGACGAACTCCACGCCAGCGGCGCTGCCCTCACCCCACAGGGCTTCGATCTGATGTTGCGGTAAATTGATCAGCGCCCCCACCTGTTCAAACTCAGCGCGATGGTCAATTCCATCCATGCCCACCGAGATGGCGTCAACGGCGACCTCGAATTCATCATTGAACCAACGCTCAAGCCCGCCACCCGTATCGCCTTGCACAGCCGACGGCGATGCGTCCTCCTGCAGATCGTCAGTGCCTTGAGCAATATTGATAGTCACCACCGGCGCCGACACCTGTTTGATTACCGGGCGTTTGGCCGCCAGCGAAGCTCTGATGTCGGGAAAGATTTCCACCGTGGGAGCCGACAGATTCGTAGCCACCCCGCCGGAGGCCGTCGACAACTCGACGTCGTAGAGGCGAACGCCGGTCCACGACGCCCCACCCATTGCCCCGACCTCCAGATCGGCGCCGGCCTCCCGGGCAGCCTGCTCTAATTTCGGCGCCGCCACGTCGGCCAATACCAGTGGGCTGCGAAGTCCATATACCAGCGTCAACACCGCGGCACTGGCAAAGAGCAGATAGATCGCGACGCGCCCGGCGATTGTCCACCACCGTCCCGCACTCTCCTCTTCTTTCCCTGATTGAAACGTTCGCTCACAGTCCTCCATGCCCCTTCTTATACTTCATCCCCCCCGAATACGTCCAATTTATTGGTTCATCCCCTGGTTCAGCAGTCCTTGACGCCCCTTGCCAATTCTGGAACCATAATTGGTACGGTTCTTTCCTCCATATCAGTGGATTCGGGTCCTGTCGCAACACCACATCGATTCTGGGCCCGTCAGCGCAACTCCATTCAGGGGAGGATTTAACCCTACTGGCACATATTCTCGTGTCGGATAACCGATGCGAGACCAATTTTCCCTTATTGTATTATGGGGCGAGTCAGCCGGCTTCGGCGGCATGACTGCAGTCCCCCGGAGGCCCAAATGTCACAACTTGTGGAGACCAAACCATTCGGCACCTATAACACCTCGAAAACCGACGGGGAGATCGACACCTTCCGCAACGACAAACTGGCGATGTGCGAAACATTAGATGTATCCGGCTATTTCGTCCTCGGCGAGGGCAATACCTGGATTGTATTGCAGGGAGAGCACTCCGACGTCTACGAGGCGCAGAAGGCACTCGATTTAGACCCCTTTTTCCACGCCTTTGATACTGACTCTCTCGATCATATCCCTCGCAGAGATATAGAGGAAGTCTATCTCTATCATGAGGATCGCTCTCCGATCACGTCGCTATAATTGCCGGAACTATCCGCTCGTTGGTCCTGCACCCCAATGATAATCCGGGCTCAGGCGCCCATCACGGATCGACGATGGCCAGGAGGTCCAACACCTTGCGGTGGAGGTCTTCCTGGCCTTTTTCTTTTTCCAAAAGCTCGCCGGCCGTAGATATGCAGAATGCAATATCCGGATCGGCGCCGACGCCGAGCTCGTCGATAATTTCCTCGATCTCCTCGAGAATCTGTGAGGCGTCGACAAACTCGACGCGCGAGATATGCATCGGCAACATCGCCGCGATGGTATATAGCCGCATCTGCGGCCGCCTCGTGCGGCGAAGATCCTGTAAGATTCGCTGTGCTATTTGACCGGCTCCCCCCAGATCGCCTCGCTCGAGGGCGACGAGAGCGAGGTTTACTCGAGCCGGCACGCCGACATCGGGATCGAGCAGATTTGCCAACGTCACAGCGGACTCATACCACTTTTTGGCTTCGTCGAGTTCGCCCTCCCGCCGGGCAATTTCGGCGCGTATATTCCTCACCTGTACCTCACCATAAGTGGTATTGGCGCTCCGGCACTTGTCGAGCACTACTTCGACCTCTTCACGGATGAGGTCTTCCCCGCGCAACATCCGTGCCTTTAGACGCACGAAATCGGCCTGGCAGGACACGACGGGAGCCTCAACCCCTGACAGGGCCTCACTGGCCTCATCGATGCGCTGCAGAGCCTCGTCATAATTTTCCTGGCGCAATTCGATATTAGCCAATAGCAAACAGATACTGGCATAGGTACTCTCAAATTCGGCCTGCCCCTCCAAGATTTCGAGCGCCTCGGTTGCAATCTGTCTCGCCTCATCGAGGTCACCGCGGATAAACGTGGGCGTGAGTTCTCGAAGTCGCGCCCCCCCCATCCGGCCCGGCTCCTGGAGTTCGTCGGCGATCTTGCGGGCTTTTTCCGCCTCACGCAGAGCCAGGCCGCGGCGACCAATGCTATTCCAGCCGTGACTTAATTGCTCCAACAACTCGGCGCGAACCTGTTGAGAATCGCGACTTTCATGTCCGCGCAGCGCCATCTGACCGCGCCGCGCAAGATGAATCATGGCGTGGTATTCCCGATTTCGAAACCGACGGCGAACGGCCAGCAATAGGCGCTGTGCGCCCTCAGCGGATTTTCCGGCTTCTAAAAGCAGCAACCCGACTCGTTCATCGACATTCAGATCGTCCTGGCTGATAGTGTCGAGCGCGCGCGCCGCGGCGTGGCATGCCTGTCTCCAGCGCCCGGCGCTACGAGCACTCTCAAAGAGCGCTTCGCGGAGCATATTCTGGGAAAAGACCAATCCCCGCGGTGTTTCGTAGATATAAACCCGCTCCAAAAGCTCGTCGACGAGCTCTTCCTGAAATTTCACCCCCATATAATCGGCGGCCTTCTTCCAGACCGGGCGGCGAATTTGTTCCCCCAAAATTGCTCCCACCTCCAACATCGCCTGCCCGCCTTGATACTCCGCCGTCAGTCGCTCGACGACCTCCAACCAGAACTCCGTCCATTCCCCGGGCACACCGGGGTCGTCCTCCTCATCGAGGACATAGCCGTGGCGATCGGGTCGGAGCAGATCTCGGTCGAGCCAGGCGCCGACAAGTTCGAGGGCATGCAGGGGATTTCCACCGGAGCGGCGCGCCACCTCATAAGAGGCCGAGGGCTCTAAAAACAACGCTTTTTCTACAAGCTGGCGGATCGTGGTCTGATCGAGGGGCCCGAGATCGAGTTTGTCGGCCTCCGGAGCTTCCAGGATGGAGTCCACTAATTCGCTATGACGTTCGGCAGCCGCCAGCCGATCGGCGCCAGCGGTCATCACCACATAAATCGGGGCCTCGATCTCGGGCTGCTCCACCAGCAATTGCACCAATTGCAATATCTCCATTCCCCATTGTACGTCGTTGAGCCACAGCAGCAGTGGTCCCCGTCGACTCAGCCGCTCTAAAAATCGGGCACATGCCATATAGCGTTGTTTTGGCGACTGAAAATGCACACCTTCGTGATCATCACCGCCACATATTACCTGGGTTATCGCCTTCCACTCATAGGGCTCTGTGGCGCCGAGATCGGTCAGCAGGGATTTAAAAAACAGCTCGACCTCACCTCTGGGCAACCCGGTCAGCGAGTAGCGCCGACGCACCATCTCGGCAAATCCGTCGACAAATTCATCGGATGACTCATGATAGGCCCGAAAGACCTGAGCGGCGCCCAATTCCCCGCTGCGGTCGCACAGCCACTGCGCGAGGTAGTCTTTACCCACACCGGCCGGTCCCGACAAAAGTGTGACTCCAACCTTATTTTGGTGGGCACATTCACAAAGGCGTCTCCAGAGATGATCTCGCTCCGATTCCCTGCCCATCACGGGCAATCGGCGCAGTCGAAAGATTCCCCGGCCGGTTCCCACCATCCGCAGCGACGGCATGATGACGTTAGGTCGCCGCCATTGCTCGGGAATTGGTAGTGAGCGACCATCGCAACCGTTTTCCGGTTGGCTCTGTTCGTTATTCACATGATCGTGATTGATGATGATATCGAGGCTATGCGATGGATACGCCGACTGGCTCGGCGGACCGTTATCGCCCATTGAAACGGCGCTGCCCTCGCCGATAAGGACAGCCCAGTCATGCTGTAGTTTTGCCTCATCTAAGGGACCGCTGATCTGGCGCAATGCCCGGGCGGCATTGGCGGCCGATGAGAACCGATCGCTGACCGATTTGGCGAGCAGGGTCTGAAGCCAGCGATTCATCTCCGGTGGGCATCTGACATCATCGGATAAATTGGGCGCAGGCGCCTCCAGTTGGGCCCGGGCGATCTGAACGACATTTTGGCCGCCAAATGGCGGCCGTCCCTCCAGCAGTTCAAAGGCCAGACATCCCAGGGCATATAGATCGGTGGGGGGGCCGTATTGGCGCCATCGTCCTGTCACCAACTCCGGAGCCATATACTCCGGTGTACCGGCTGTGCGATGCCAATTGGCCACCTCCTGAGTGTCGCGCATCGCATAGGCCAGCCCGTAATCGCTCAGACGCACCCCGAGCCCGGATCCATGCCGGGCGAGCAACACATTCTGCGGTTTGAGATCGCGATGGAGCACTCCCCGGGCGTGGCTGTGGGCCAAAGCGTCGAGCAGCGAAAACAGCACCAACTGGGTGATTTCCCAGGAGATATTTCCATCGATTCGATCGGCCAGCGTTCCCGCCTCGGCATATTCCATGACCAAATAGGGACTGCCGGCGCGAATCTGGCCCAGCGACAACTCTTCCGCTTGTTTGCCAACCGTCCCGTAGTCGTAGACATCGACGACGAAGGGATGATTCAACCCCGCCATGCTGCGAACTTCCTGGCGGAAGGCGCGATGAAAGCGATTTTTCATGGCCCGGTCGGAGACGATGACCTTGAGCGCTACATCCACGTCTTGTTCGACGTGACAGCCGCGCCACACCTCGCCCATCGAACCGGTACCGAGGCGCTGTGCGAGGCGGAAAGGCCCGATATCGACCTCATAGGACTCGTCGCGGATATCCCCCAGATAAAGCCGACTCGACGTTGGTTCTGGCATCTGCACCGAGGGTCAAAAGATAGGCACTTTCGTTATCCCGACCGGGGAAATCGTGTCTTGTGTTGCGGCCGCCAGGGTCCTTAAAAAATTCGACCTGCGATCATCACGGCCTGTCCAAAAAGAAATTTCGGTCGCATTTAATGGCTGGTTTTGTCTGGTCAGCAATTCCCGGACCGATACTAAGCTACCGCGATTAGCTTCGGGATCGAAGCCGCTGGACTCTACTTCATGCGATCGTTGATCCGAGAGACCACATATTCCTGTAAAAAGGCTTTATCATCGGTCAGCGTGCAATCGATGACCTCCACGGAGTAAATCGGCTCGTCACCTTCAGTATCGACAGCTCCGGGATAGCCGCGAGGCCAGATCACACGCGATGAATCGAGGGTATAGAGGATTCGTTCACTGTCGATCCGCGTCGCGATCTCCGCTCTCATCTCCTCGGGCACAGCGAGCTCAAAGAGTTTGGAAACCAGCAGACAGGATTCCTCGTCGAGGTTCAATAAGATATGTGAGCCGTCGGTCTCTACCGTCCAACTCTGAAGCGGTTGTCCATCGCCGTCCATCGCCTCGATGACAGACTCACCGCCAACGAGCGGTAACAGCCGCGCATTTCCCGCCTCCACGCGCTGTACGGGCCGGCCGTCCACCGAAATATAGCGATCTTCGTCGGCCAAATTCAGGACATATAATTCCGCGTCGCCGTAAAGCACGACGCGGTATCCCATAAATCCATACCCCGCTGCCTGTGCGAAGGCGCCGCCGGCGCCGATGAGCACCACGGCGAGCACGGCCACTGCCACCGCCACCACCCGGGGGCTGGCAGCTATTTTAGAGGGGTTGGAGTCCGACTGTGGTTCGTTGCTCACGATGGAGTTAAACTCAGATTAGAGAACCGACCACTGCTATAGCGATGGTGTCGGTTGTACGCAAAACGGCGTTTCGCCGTCCAGTGCCATCCCTTGAAGTTTTGCAATTCGTCGCTCAGGCCTTCACAGACAGGGGCTATTATTTTGCCGAAAAAGGATCGGAGAGAAACTGATCGCATTCCTCAAAATGCAGATAATGGGCCTCGCCCCACTTACGACCGCTGAATACAGCGCCCAGGGCGATGATCATAAATAGTGGTTTGGAGAGCAAAAAGATGACCATCATATCGGTCACCGTCAACTCCGCGAGGCGGCTGATGACGTTAAAAAAGCTGGTTGTGGCTATCAATGTCTCCAATAACTCGAGCATGAGGCACTCCGCGATCGAGCGTCAATCCAGACGGATGATTGCATACGGTCCTACCATCAAACATCAACACCATCGCAAAAACGTCCCGCCTTTATCATGACATAAATGACGGTACGGATTTAGCCCGGATTATTCATGAGGCGTCGTAACGAGGCAATATCAGCGTCAAAAGCGCAAAATTGAGCACCACAGGCGATGCGCCGGGAGCGAAGCGACCAAGTACTCTTGGGGTGCAGCGCATCGTCGAGGAGTGAAATGAAGCGATTTTGGGGCTGATGAGCCACAGTAGACGGGTCATGAATAATCCGGGTTAGAGAAACCACCACCGTTTGACCTCCGGCGCCGTCCAGACCACGGGCGCCGGCGGCAGGCTTTTTAAAAAATAGCGGCCATAACTTTTGTGGGCAATCCGCGAGTCGAGCACCGCCACCACGCCCCGATCGTTGCCGGAGCGAATCAACCGCCCAAAGCCCTGCCTCAGCGAAATCGCAGCCATCGGCAGCGAGACGTCGCGAAAGGCGTTTCCCCCGGTGGCGTCGGCCCGGTCGAGTCGGGCTTTCGTCAACGGATCGGATGGGTTGGCAAAGGGCAATTTGTCGATGACCACCAGACTCAACGCCTCCCCCTCTACATCGACGCCCTCCCAGAACGAGGCCGTGGCAAAGAGCACGGCGTGAGGTGTCTCGCGAAAGGCCTCCAGAAGCTCGCGCTTGCTTCGCTCACCCTGCAAAAATACCGGGTATTCCAACTCGTCGACGAGCCGGTCGTGGACGTCGTGCATATTGTGATAGCTGGTAAATAATACGAAGGCATGGCCCTCGGTGATCTTGAGCAGATAATCGACGATCAGCGCCACATTTTTGCCAAAATCGGGGTGGCGGGGCTGAGGCAATTTTCGCGGCACGTACAACAGGCATTGCTGGCGATAATCAAAGACCGGCGGCAATAGCAGCTCTTTGCTGATAATGGCGGGTTTGGTTGTTTCCCCATCGTCGATTTCGGAAAGCCCCATTCGCCGCTTAAAAAACTCGAAGTCCCCACCGGTGGCCAATGTCGCCGAGGTAAATACCAATGCGTCGTGTGTCTCGAGTAGCTCGGAGCGCAGCTCGGAAGCCAGATCGATGGGCGCCGCCTGTAAAAACAGACCGCGGTCGCGGCGCTCGGCAATATAGGCAAAATCGCCGTCATCACACCGCATCACCATTTCCAGCTCGCGGCCCAGCTCGCGGCATCGCTGAGCGAGTCGCTCGCCGACCTCTCCCAGTGACGCCCGGCGTAGGGCTCCGGCCAGGCTCTGCAATTTCTCATCGAGCCGCCGCCGATCGCTCTCCAATTCACCGGACTCGGCACCATCCATCACCTCGCGCATCCGGTGGCGCCCCGGTTCGATGGCATCTCGAAACCGATCGAAGAGCGGTCCCATTACCTGCTCGACCTCTTTTGTGCTCTCATAGATCAGATCGCCGGCGTCGCGCTCAATCTCGTCGTCATCTACTGAGCGCTCGATATCGGCGGTGAGCTCCCGGAATCGATAATTTGAGACCTGCACTCCAAAATACTCGGTGGCCACCGCTTCCAGATGATGGGCCTCGTCGAAGACCACGGCGTCGTATTCGGGCAAAATCTCTCCGAACCCACCCGATTTCAGTGCCAGATCGGCAAAAAAGAGGTGATGATTGACCACGATAATATCGGCTGTCTTGGCCTGCCGCCGGGCCACTTGCACAAAGCAGTCGTCCCAGAAGGTGCAATCCGAGCCCAGACAGCCATCAGAGCCCACGGAGAGATCATTCCAGGTGCGATAATTATCGGGCATCCCGTCCACTTCGGCCCGATCGCCGCTGTCCGTCTCTTTAGCCCAGCGCCGCAGCACGGGCCACAATTTGACGTCCTCTGAGGAGCGAAATGCTTTCGTTCGCTCCATTTCCCGGAATCGATATTTGCACAGATAATTTCGCCGCCCTTTGAGCAATACGGCGTCAAAAGAGGTATCCAGGCATTTTTCGAGCAGCGGAATATCCTTTCCAAAAAGCTGCTCCTGAAGGGCTTTCGTTCCGGTGCTGATGACCACTCGCCGCCCCGATAAAATGGCGGGAATCAGATAGGCCAGGGTCTTTCCGGTCCCGGTGGCCGCCTCGACGACGAGGCTGTGGCGCTCTCGCAGAGCGCGGCAGACGGCACGGGCCATCTCCACCTGCTGCGAGCGATGCTCATAGTGTTCGAGCGCCTCGTCGAGTGCTCCCCCGGGCATCAGGATCTGCTCCACCGACGAGATCAACTCTGCCCCTGTAGTGCCTCCCACAATCGCTCCCAGTCGGCGGCCTCAATCGTCGCCGGTCGATCCATCTCATCGTCTTTGATACTCCCGTCCCAGTCGATGGCCTCAGAGACTCCAGTGGCGCATACCCAGATCCCGTCGGCCCGCTTGCCGCTGGGAGGCAACACCCCCAGACAGGCCGCCTCGCCATTTTGTCGGGCTTCCAACTCGTGTTTGCCGCGGTCGACGCGCACGCGGCGAACCTTCTCGCCGTCCTGACGCATTTCGACCCGTCGACCGTCGTATACGACACGTCCCTTCTGTCGGACCGACACGCGGCGGGGCTTTTGCTTTTTTTTGATATTGCCTCGCCAGGTGCGCTTTTTTAGATCCTCGACGGGAGCGACGAAGGCCAGACAGGCCAAAAAGATCCCGAATAAAATCCAGAAGGCGCCCCACTCGGTTGCCGTTCCACCGACGGCCATCAGGCCAATGCCGAGGACGACGAAAATTACGCGCATCTGCTTTGCCTTCTTTCGCCCCTCTCTCGTATCTCGATAAGAGGGTAAAAAGGCCACAAATTCGCCCACTGCTTTCCACAGCACGGCATTCCAGGGGCGCTTTTGTTGCGTTCCCCGTATATCGGCGTCGAATTCCAAGGAGGGTGTCTTGTCTTTCGCTGAATCAGTCATGGGCTTCCGGAATGCTTTTATATAATGCGCGCAGAGGGTCGTTTTCGTCGCCGTAGATATAGGCCGGCCCCAGTCCGATGGTCTGGCCACCGAAGGCGGTGAGGCTCTCCGATGATTGGTCTGAGCCGCGGCGGTTTCGCCAGCCCGCCATCTCCTGGGCCTGAATTTTTTGCCACTGGGCCTGCAGGACGAGCAGCTCCTCGAGCCCCTCGGGCAGGCGGTCGGCGAAGGCATATAAGACGTGGCCTGTGACCGTGGCATCGTTGGTCGCCCGGTGGGCTTCCTCAAGCGGGATGCCCAGCAATTCGCAGACCGCGCCCAGATTCTTTCGCCGCTTATCCTTAAAAAATTGCCGCGCAAAGATCAGCGGATCGAGAGTGGGCGCCTCGTCGGGCCATTCAAAGCCTGTGCGCTCCAATTCCATGCGCAAAAAGCTGCGATCGAAGCTCAAATTATAGGCGACGATGGCCACGTCTTGCAGGCGCTGGTGAACCTCGTCGGCGACCTCGGCAAAGGTGGGCGCATCGGCGACGTCGTCGTCGCTGATGCCGGTAATATCAGTAGACTCTTGGGGGATCGACCGCTCGGGATTGATCAATTCACCATAGGTCTCGACGACCTCGCCGTGTTCAAAGCGGATAATGGCCACCTCGGTCACCCGGTGATCCTCCGGATCGAGTCCGGTGGTCTCCACATCGAGCACAGCCAGCGGCAGATCCTGCCATTTTTCGGGCCACTCACCCATCGTCATCCCTCTTCAGAATCATGATATCGGGCCATCAATTCGCGGTATGCGCCGACCATTTCATCTTCCTGTCGATGCCGTCCATCGTCGACGATCAGCTCGCCGGCGACGACCACATTGCGCACGGCGTCCGCAGACATACTCAAAACCACATCGCTCAACAAGGTCGACGCAGTCGCGCCGGCCAACGAGGGATGCGACAGGTCAAGGGCCACCAGATCGGTGGCGGCGCCCGGACGAATCGCCCCGCCATCGCTCTGCAGTGCGCGCGCGCCGTAGTCGGTGCCCATGGGCCACAAAACGTCAGCCGTCGACGTCCGTCGGCCACCAGCGGCGGCGACCAGAACATTTCGCTCCTCGGCGCGGAGCCGCTCGTGATACTCCACACAGCGCATCTCCGCGAAGGGATCGATGACGGTGTGGCTGTCGCTTCCAACAGCGATCGGCACATCGCGGGCCACGAGCTCTCGGGCCGGCAAAAAGCCGTCGCCCAGATTTCGCTCCGTCGTCGGACAGGCACCGACCGTGGGCCGTATCTCGCCCAAAATCTCGAGCTCTCGATCCGACAGATGAGTCCCGTGGATAAGGGTCCACGACGCATCGAGCACGCCCCATTCGTGCAGCGCTTCCACCGGCGGCACCCCGTAGGCTTTGCGGCTGGCGGCGATCTCTTTTCGCTGCTCGCACACATGGATATGAATCGCCATCTCCTGTGCCCGACCGGCCTCGGCAATGGCCTCCATCCAGTCCCGCGGGACGGCGCGAATGCTGTGGGGCGCCATGCCCACATCAACTAGCTCGGCATCGGCAAAATGCCGAGCGAGCTGTGAGACCCGCTGCAGATAGGTCTCCACATCGTCGTGGATAAATCGACGCTGCTCATGCGCGGCAGCCTCGCCGATATCGCCGGTGTGATAGGCCACGGGAAGCATGGTCAGGCGGATCCCGGCGCGCCTTGCTGCCCGCGCGATACGATGGGCCAACTCGCCGGGCTCATCGTAGGGCGTTCCATCGGGCCGATGATGCACATAGTGAAATTCGCCGACATGGGTGATCCCGGCTCGGAGCATCTCCAAAAACGCCATCCCGGCGATGACTTCCATTTCCTCGGCAGTGACGCGATTGGCCAACTGGTACATCTCACTTCGCCAGCTCCAGAAATCGTCGTCGCCGTGGGCCGCCAGGCGGTGCTCGGTCCGACCGCGAAGCCCGCGCTGAAAGGCATGGCTATGCACATTGATCTGACCGGGCACCAGCGCTACATCGCCGAGTTCGACGCCGCGAGCGCCATCGGCGACTCGCACGTCGGCCTCGTCACCGGTGATAATATCGACGATTTCACCGCCACGCTCGACGACGGCCATATCGCGCTGGAATCGGTCGCCCAGAAGCACCAGGTGCCCCCGATAGATGGTTTGATTTTGTGGTGACATCGATGCTGGTCCCGGTCCTAAAGATCGCTGATTCGCCCAGGAGTATTAATCACAGGACCCGCCGGCCGCAATGGCGCACGTCGCTTCCTCGGCGAAAACCACGTAGCCGCTCCCCTTCTCGGCTCGATGTCTCGGTGGTGTTATTTGGTTAGACGCTCAGTCGATGAGTGTGGCCGTCATATATTCGCGATATCCACACTCAAATTCTGCATCTTCCGGCGCCGCCATCGGACAAGATTCCTCACCTGGATCGTGCAGATACACATCGCGCTGAAATTCCAACTCGATGCGCACCTCATTTGCGATATCTAGCTTGTCGGTCTGCCGAAAATACGTGCAGACCGATTCGCTGAACTGGTGTCCGGTCGTTACATCCGCGGTGAGACTGGAGGGGTCGCCGTAAGCGCGGAACTGGGAGACAAAGGTGCATTCAGCTCCCTCCGCAGATTCACAGGCGTCGATATCGTAATAATAATTCGGCGCATCTGTTCCCAGGTTGACGTGCTCCACTTGTAGAAACTCGTCGGGTACCGGCGCCGGCTCCTGGGCCGAATCATCACACCACTCTGCCTCAGGTGTCTCCTCCGTCCAGGGCTGGATGGTGTGATTAGTCACCTCGTACATCCGCGACCACTCCTCGCCATTATCACCATTCGTTTCGCCGTCATCGTCGCTGTCTCCACAGCCCGCCAGTGCCACGAAGCTGATGCACAGCAGTCCCGTCAAAACCTGGAGTATTCGCCGTACCGATCGGTATTCCATGACCTCACTCTCATTATCTCAATTACCATCCACTGAGCTACAAAATGATGGTGGCCATAGTAGGCGCGATTGAGTTTTTCGTCTATCTGGTCTGCAGATGGGGCCACTGAATAAAGAGTCCGCTCCGCTCGCGAGGGGAGCTCGCGAGGGGAGCTCGCGAGGGGAGCTCGCGAGGGAGCGAAGCGAACGAGCCTGTGGGGTTGAGCGAAAGCCTCGAAGACCGAAACCTCTCGCCGCCGAGCACCGCCAGGGGTGGATCATAACGCTTGCAACACCGTTGCCGGGCGCCGTAGAATCTGGCGGACACCGATGTATCAACGCCAACGAGGTAATTGCCTTGGCTAAGTGGGTCTTATTTGCAGTATTTGGCGGGTTTTTTTCGGCAATGTTTTTGTGGGAAGCCGATGTCGCCTGGTTTGAAGAGGGATTCGCCTTTGGATTTATGGCGACCCTTGGCATCTGGGGCCTGTGGCATTCGCGACTCTGGCCCCTTCACGACCTTTATCTGCGCGACAATCCGGGGATTGGACTGGTGCGCCTGGCCGTCATAGCGGCCATGATCTGGTGCGTCTTTACCATCTTCGTCTTTGGCGACGAGAAGATCGTCGGCATCTGGTATGGCTATTATCTGATCATCGGATTCGGGGTCATCATGGCCTTCGGGCTGGGCGGCGCCGAATCCTTCGGAATCCGGCTTCGCGTCGATGTCTATGAGCGCAAAAACTTTCCGGCCGCCATATTTATCTCCGCGTTTATCCTCGCCACAGGCATGATCTACGGCGGCAGCATGTGGGGCGACTCCGAGCCCGAATCCTTTGAGTATGGCGGCGTCTTCGAGGTGCTCCCCAGCTTTGAGGAGGGAGGCTGGATCATCGCCGTCTTCTTTTTGATGGGATGGACGATCCTATATGCGACGATGAAGCTGTGGTTCTTTCGCGAAAAGGGAATCAGCGGGTCGAGAATCCGGCGTGATCGCGCAGTGGCCGACGCCCGGGCGGCATCGCTATATTGTCTGGCCTGCGCGATTCCAATTACGGACGCCGTGGCCGGCAACTATTATGGATTAGCCGATAGCTTTATCGGGTTTTCTGCCATCGCCCTGCCCGTGCTCGCCCACGAGATCTTTCGGCCCAGTTCTCCGGCCCAGGAGCGCGACCCGCAGGAGCCCTGGCTGTACGTGGCCTTCGGTTTTGCGGCCATGCTTATGACGCCGATTTTATCTTCCCTTCTCGGATTTCGCTGATGAGAACGATGGCCTGGCCCATGGAGCCAGATGAAATCATGGGGGCCCTGCGGGCGATTCAATTCAAGCATTTTAAATGGGATATTTTCCACCGCGGCGATACGAGCATCCTCCCCGAAGCGCTGGTGTTGACTGGCGAGGAACACGAGTTGCTCGTCGACGTCGCCGAAGGGGTGTGGGGAGCCCTTCGCGAGGTCGAGGAAGTGGTGCGGGGAGACGAATCACTTCTGGATGCCGTCGCCGTGCCGGAGCCACTGCGAGCTGCGGCGACGAATCAATGCGAAAAAAGCCCGCGGGTGACCCGCTGTGATTTTCACCTCACCGAGGACGATCGGTGGGTCATCTCGGAGTTCAACGACGACGTCCCCAGTGGCTTTGCAGAGTGCACCGGGCTCGCCGAGGTGCTCATGACCCATTGGTCCAATCGCTTCCCCGGGTTGGGCTTTAAGGGTGATCTTCGAGGGGCCATCACGGACAGCCTCGCCGACTATTCCTCAGTGGGATTTATCCACGCCACGGGCCATTCCGAGGATTTGCAACACGTCGCCCTGGTCAAAGAATGGCTCGAAGAAGCGGGGCATACCACGGAATTGGGCTCACCGGCGAATCTGCGCGTCGACGACGGCGAAGCCTTCGTCTTCGACACCCCGGTGGACGCCATCTTTCGCTACTATCCCGGCGAATGGATAGGCGATCTGCCCAATGTCGACGATTGGATTGCGGCCTCCCAGTTTTTGCCGATCATGAATCCCGTAAGTGCCCTGGCATCGCAGAGCAAGCGCTTTTACGCCTGCTGGAACGAGCACGATATCGCCCTTTCTGAGTCCGCCCGGAGCTTATTCGACGAGTATCTGCCGGCCTCGGTCTACCTGTCGACGCTCGACGCCGAGGAGGTATTGGCAAATCCGAAGCGCTGGGTTTTAAAGGGCGCCTTCGGGCGCATGGGAAAAACGGTTCGCATCGGCCCCCTGATGCCTAAAGAAAAATGGAAAAAGGCGGTCAAAGAGGCATTCGACGCCCCCCATATCGTGGTTGCCCAGAAGCGTTTTGATACCGCCCCCCTCTGGACCTCCAGAGGGCTCGGATATGCCACAATTGGCGTATATCTCGTCGACGGGCGGTTTGCAGGTTATTTTAGTCGCATCGACAAAGGTCCCCTCATAGACTACGACTCCTGGCATGTCCCAACGTTGGTTGAAATTTCTTGAAAAATTCGGCTCGGGGGTGAAGTCACCGGATCCCCCGATTGACGATGCAACTCTGCTCGGCACCGGACCCGAGATCGATCCCAAGATGTACGAGCACTACGAGGTGCTCTTTCATCTGTACGGACCGCTGACGGGCAGTCCCTGGGTGCCCTATCAATGCCCGACGATCTTCGCCAGCATCGACAAGCTCAATATCACCCCCGATACGGTGGAGTTGTCGCCCGGCTATCACGAGGAGCACCCGCCTCAGGCCTGGCAGTGGCTCAGCCCGGATACGATGGTCATCGTCGATCTGCCCGACGGAGCGGCCATCGAGGTCGGCGTGACGTTGATGAAAAAAGGAGCCCAATTCGTCTCCACCTTCGACCACTGGCCGTTTTCCTCAACTGTTCGCACAGCGACGCCCGTCATTAAGACCCAGAATCATATCGATACGATGAGAACGCTGGCTCCCGAGGTTCACGCGTTGCGCCAGAATTTAACTCCCGATGTGGCACCGATCTGGTTATGCGACAGCCGCCGCCTCGGCGACGATATGCCCGATCCAACCCCGGGAACCTTCGACAATCGATATTATATCGACGACTCCATCTTACCCGGTGTCAACACTCTTCAAAAAGGTGGTATCCGCCGCATCGTCCATCTCAATGAACAGCTCAAAGACGATCCCCTGCCCGACCTGGTGCCCTTTATCATCGAGGCCAACAAGGCGGGAATCGCCATCGAAAAGGTTGCGATCAAGGACAAAAACACCTGGGTTCAACCGCAGCCGATGACGGAAATGCCATTTAAAACGAGGCTTCCGATTCGCGGCTTTCGACGAACCGATATGGGCGGATTCGGAAAAATGGTCCCCGTGCCCTCTGAGGGATCGTACGGCTCCGGTGGCGGCGGCGGGTAAGCGCTCCCGGCTTGCCAGATCACTCGCCGAGCAAATACGCCCAGATCAGGGGAGCGGCGATCGTGGCGTCTGATTCAATCATAAATTTCGGGGTCTCTTCCTCGAGCTTTCCCCAGGTGATCTTTTCATTGGGCACAGCACCGGAATAGCCGCCATAACTGGTGGCGGCATCGGAGATCTGACAGAAATAGCCCCAGGCCGGGGTATCCTCCATTTTCAGATCTTTTATCAACAGGGGTACCACACAGATCGCGAAATCACCGGCGATGCCACCGCCGATCTGAAAAAAGCCGATCCCCGGTTCGGGATCGCAATTTTCGAGATACCACCGCACCAATCGCTGCATCTGCTCCGTTCCCGTCTCCACGCAATTGTGGTGGGGAATCTCGCCCTTCATCACGGAGGCCGCAAAACTATTTCCCGTGGTGCTATCCTCCCAGCCGGGCGTCCAGATGGGAATCGAGCATTCGTCGGCGGCGAGCAGCCAGCTCTGCTCGGGATTTTGAAATTTCGGCTTCAGCTCATTGTCGCGCAGTGCGTCCAGCAAAAAGGCCGCCGGCGTATCGCTGCGCTCACTATTGCAGGCCGCCTTCCACCGATACAAAAGCTGCCCCTCAATTTCAATCATGATATCGTCGGGAATCGCCGTGTCCGTGACCCGATTCATATTGCGGTCGAATAACGCCTTTTCGTCGGCCGCGCTCAGGGCTCGCCAATCGGGCAATGGCTCGTAGCTATCGCGGCCGATCAGATTATAGGCATCTTCCTCGAGATTAGCGCCCGTACAGCAGATCCCGTGGACCAACCCGCGGCGAATGGCGCGCGCTAAAATCTTGCCAATACCCGCTGTACTCATCGCCCCGGCGAGGGTGACGAACATCTTTCCGCCGGCCTCGATATGTGCTTCGTAGGCCCGCGCAGCCGCCTTGAGTTCTCGGGCGTTGAAATGATCGAAATGAGTGTCGATAAAGGAGCGAATCGTCGTCATATATCTTCCTTGTTGCGTTATCTAAGCGGCCAGGCTGGCCGCGGACCCCGGTTTCACATTGCGGCCAGGCTGGCCGCGGACCCCGGTTTCACATTGCGGCCAGGCTGGCCGC
>SKQC01000277.1 GCA_007119175.1 Myxococcales bacterium
ATATCGTCGCTATTCTCCTCATCGTAGCTATAGGTGCCCGATAAATCGGGGCCGTCAGCTACGGCGGTCGCCGGAAACGCAAAGGCGACAAAAATGGCGACAAAGAGCATTCGACAGGCGATTTTCATATCAAACTCCTCAAAATATTGGGGCAAGCTGGTCGGTGCGTTGGGTTAATTGTCAAAATCATTGTGGACGATCGACAATCAAAATGCGAAACCGAAATTCTATGCCGTATATTCACTTCGGCGCTGGGGTAGGATATTGACGAAAAAACCGGGATGTTCAGTCCTGGTCAAAATGATAGGGTTGGCGACGGCTTCCATGGGGAAGCGTTTTTAAGAACCCAATTTTCCTCGAGTGAGAGATGTTAGCCATGAAAAAATTTCGCATCATTTTATCGACGCTGTTCATTGCCGGTCTGGCCGTCTCGTTGTTGATGGGCTGTGGAGATGATGAGGAGAGCGTCTCCGAAGATATCTGTGCGGTCGATATTCAATGTGGCTACATCGAGGAGGATCAATTCGACATCTGCGTTGCCGAGATGCGAATGTATATCGCCGAGGTCGAGTATGAAGAGGGAGAGCAGTGCCGCGATTATTTCGTCGATCTCCTGGATTGCTCGGCGGAGGTGGGTCAAGACGATTGTGACGCGTTCGACTCCCCTGGCACCTGTGAAGCGGAATGGGACCGGTTTGACCAAAATTGCTACTGAGACCAAGTTTCGGCAATCTGAGCAGAATGGTTGAGCCGAAAAAGTGATACGAGCGTCGATGAAGCAATTTTCCAAAGCCTGCGAGCGAAATACCGAGCCCATTGCCGAGGTCCTCGCAGAGCTATTGCCCGCCGCAGACGGCGGCCTGGTGGTGGAGGTCGGTAGTGGTACCGGCCAGCACGCGGTGGCGTTCGCCAGGCGATTTCCACATCTTTTGTGGCAGCCGACGAATCGGCCCGGTCGGCTGGCCAGCATCGAGGCGTGGCGCCGCGATGCCGGTCTGGAGAATTTGCTCACCCCGCTGCCATTCGATCTTTTTGACGATGACCCGCCCGTGGAGCATGCCGAATTGGTGATGGCCATAAACGTCATCCACATCGCCCCTTTCGAGGCCACGGACAAACTCTTTGAGCACGCCGCACAACTCCTTTCGGTGGGGTCGCCTATCTTGTTGTACGGGCCCTATCGATATCGCGATCGTTCGCTGGAGCCGTCGAATGAGCGCTTCGACGCCTTTTTAAAAAAGCGCGATCCCGAAAGCGGCTTGCGCCTCTTCGAGGACGTCGACGCCATTGCCTCCAACCACGGCTTTAAGCATGTGCAGACCCGTCGTCTGCCCGCCAATAACGACGCGCATTGGTGGATGCGATAAGACCTGATCTCAATTCCAAAATCTCACGTATGCCCGATGAGGATCTTCCATGAGTTCCATTCGATGGATCGCCGTTTTTCTGGCCTCTTTTTGCCTGATCGGCTGGGCGCTGTCCTGTAGCTCTTCAGACCCCGAAGATGAGTTGAGCTATGATTGCGACGGCGACGTGCACACAAATCAGATCAGCGCCTCGCCGTGGGTAGCCGATAATACGGAGATTAAAAGCTATCGCTACGAGTCGAATCCCGAAGAAGACGTAGTCGTCTTAGATCTTTTAGACGACTCCGACGCTTCGCTGGGCATATTGACGATCCAGGGTTTTTTCGCCTCTGCTGACGACTTCACAAAGGTGGTGGAGACGACGTTTGAACGAGACGGCGAAGAGCCGCTGGAGATGATCTCTGATGCCGTCGTCAGCAACGATCACGTCGACGAATTTCGCACGCGCACCCAATTTAGTCGCGGAAATACTCAGGTGCTGGTGCGATCTGATTTTCAAAGCCTGGAGTGCTACGCCAACGAGCCGGCAGCGGGCGGAGAAGACGGCCACCCATGTGCGCAGCCCGTGCCGGTATTCGAGTCGCAATATTCGGTGCCCAGTTGTGGGTTCGATGTGGCGCCCACGCTTTCTTCGTCGCCGAATCTGCGGGCAGTGGAGTATCGCACGCCGGCCGACGCCGATCCCGGCGTCGGCGGGTTTTTGATGAATGTAGAGCAGAGTTATGCCAGCTTCGATGCCGTCGGAGAGGGCACGCGAGTCAGCGATGCTGCCGAGGTCGACGCCTGGCTGACGGCCAGCGGTGCCGGCGAGATCATCGGTAGCGATGCCGAGCAACTGGCGAGCGCCGCCTACGTCGATCCGACCTGGATGGATCACGTCGAGGCCCATGCCCTGGAATGTGCCAACGAGCAGATGGCCGGCGAGCTGCAGACAGTCCGTCAGCCCCACGGGCTCGAGGAGCTGAGCTGTGAGCCCGGCCAGGGACTGAGCGCGCTCAGCGTCGGTGACGATATCGGCGTGGTGCAGCAGCCCGGTGGCGCAGGGACCTGTGAGGACTGCGCCGACGGCTGCGGAAAGCCTCATATGCGCACCTTCGACGGGTCGTCATTTCCCTTTCACGCCGCCGGCGAATTCGTTTTGGCGACGGCCGAATACGGCGCTCCCTATACCATTCAGATGCGGACGATTCCGGCCGCCGAATTTTCGTGCCGCGACGAGGTTGAGGCCTGTCAAAATATCACGGTGATCTCGGCAGTTGCCATGGAGATCGGCGATGTGGCCATCGGCGTGTACAGCGACCGAGAGCCCCATCTGGTCATCGACGGCGAGCCGGTGGAGCGGGTCGCCGAAGCCGACCTGTCGGGGTTGCCCGCGGGGGCGACCATCCACCAGCGCGGCGAGGATCGATTTCGCTTCGGCTGGCCCGGTGGTGAGGCCCTCGACGTCGGTGTGCGCGACCATCATCTCGATCTGCATGGCACGCTTCCGAAGACCCGCTTTGGACAGGTCGCCGGGATCTGGGGCAATTATACCAATATCTCCGGCGACGACTTTAAAACCCGGGATGGCAGGATCATCGAAAAACCGTATACCTTCGACGAATTCTACGACGAATTTGCGGCGAGCTGGCGAATCGACAGCGGGGAATCACTCTTTGATTATGGCGACGGCGAGAGCACCGACGGGTTTGTGATCGACGGGCTTCCCGACGAGGACGTCTCCGTCGACGATCTGCCCGCTGAGCTTCGCGCCGATGCCGAGGAAGCCTGTCGAAATGTGACCGGTCACCCCGACCGCGATTGGTGCATCTTCGATGTGGTCTGCATGTGTGATGACGATATTGCGGAGTCGACCGACCACCTCGGCCCCCACGATTCGATCACCGATATGGATCCCGACGATCCGATCACGGCCAACGGCGACGTCTGTCTGGGCTCACCGGATAGCTTTGAGTATGTGGCGGCCGGCGAGGCCTCCTGCCCGCCGGGCGTCGACGATTGTATTCACCTCGTGCGCGAGCAGGCCGGCGTGGAGCTGGCCGGCCAGTTATTGGTAAACGTCACCGAGCCGGGAGTGTTCGCCGTCGAAGAGGCCATTGGCGAGTCGCAGATTCCGGCCGGCACCGAGGTCAATTCCTATCTGCTGCATCTAAATGAAACCCCGGAGGGGACCGGCCAGTTGAGCGGCACGGCTCTATTTTCCGGCGAAATTCTGGGTGTCATCGTCACCGACGACGCTTTGTCAGTCACCGATTCTGCGGTCGGTCTGGTGGACGCCACATTTGCCGACAGCGGCCGCCAGATCGATTTTGAGACCGACCAATTTGAAATTCTACCCGACCAGACCGGACTTAATGTCGCCTTCGAATCGGAGAGCGGCATCAGCGAAATTCGGGTGATCACCGCCGCCGGGCAATGATGAAAATCGGGCCCGTCCCGTAGAACACCTTTTGGGCAATGCGAACTGACGAAAGATGACTTCGAGGAGTCTTTGATGAAGACGCTTAATCCGTGGTTGAAATGCGCTGGAAAGCTGGCGCTGGTTCTCGTGATTTACGTCGGATTACAGGTCGGTTGCGGCAGCGACGAAGCCGAAGAGGTGGTCGAGGAGACCGAGAGCTGTGATGAGCTTTTGAGCGGAAATGTGGAGACCGGCGAGGTGCTCCGCGACAACCACGATATCCACTCCATGGATTATCAATTCGTGGAGACCGGGCAATTTTTATTCAGCCCCCGCAATGAGGAAAACGAGCGTGTCGGCGAATTGGAGCTAAACGTCTCCAATGTCGGCGAGGCTTCAAAAAGCTCCAACGTGCAGATGCGCTATGAGCCGGAGTGGGGCGAGCCGGTGGAGTTTTCACATCGGATGACCGCCTTTTTTGCCCACACCCAGCTATATCAGGCGCAGGCCAATCCCCTGATCGCCCAGGAGGTCGATCTGAAATTTGGCGGTGAGGTCTGGGGCGCTCGGTTTCTGGGTGAACTCAAGCACGGCGATTTCGCGCAGGCCAGCGAGGATAATCCGATGATCGAGGGCCAGTCGGTGATGCTCTTTTATCGCCGCGACGATGGCTCTGAGGAGATCCTGGAGCTCGACGACGATATCGAGATCGATGAGCTGGAGACGTTGGTCGAGGAGTGGGCACAGGGCACGGTGGTCGAGGAGATGCTCGACGCCCCGGAAGTTGCCGAGGCGCTCAACGTGGCCACGGAGATGAATGTCTACGAGGAGTTTCGCAAGGTCGCCACCGAGTGTCGCCGTTTGAATCGAGCCGGCGGCGATGTGGGAAGCCGAAGTGATGCGCTCGAGGGCGGGGTCTGCGGTGCGGCTTATGAGTCAGCGGCGTGGGTCAATCTCGTCGGGAAATTTACGGTCACCGGTATTGGCGCCATCGTATTGTTGAGCAACCCCGCCGGTTGGCTCGGCTTCGTCACGTTGGCTGCCGGGGTTCTGGGAGGACTTCTTCCACCGGGTTGGTCGACGGCGGTCGGCTTTATTCTCGTCCTGGTATTGGTCGCCAAGGTCGGCCTTGCCGTCGGACTTATCGTCGGAGCGGCGTGGTTTGCCCGCGAGATCTCGCAATGGGTATTAGATGACGCCGATCGAGTCTGCGGCAATCCGCTATTGATATCCGGCGATGGCACGGCGTTTCCGTTTCAGGCTACAGGCGAATATATATGGATGCGCGCCGGCCCCGATGACGCCATGGATATCCAGGTTCGCTCCGAGCCAAACGCGGCGTCGACCTGTGAGGCCGGGGCCCATCTAACGGCAGCGGCGATGCAAGTCGGCGACCACCGGGTGGCCTTTTATCCCGATCGCGACGCCCCGCTGTGGGTCGACGGGGCGCCGGCTGAGGACTTCGAATATTTCCATTCTCTGGGAGCCGACGGCCAGATCAGCGCCGCACCCCGGGGCGGGCAGTCGCAATATCTGGTGGAGTGGGCCTCGGGAGCAAAATTGACGGTAGACGTCATCGGCGAGCGACTCGATTTAGATCTCGAATTGCCGGCGGAATTACAAACGTCGCGTCAGGGGCTATTGGGCGACTCTCAGGGCGAACTTCGCGCCCGTGGCGGCCAGGTTTTAAGCGAACCGGTTGTGTGGCAAAAGCTCCACCGCGACTTCGCCCAGTCCTGGCAGGTCACTGACGAGGAATCGCTCTTTGATTATCTGCCGGGTGAGAGTGCCGACAGTTTTGAGACCAGCTTTCCGTCGAGTCCCCGTTCGCTCGACGATCTGAGCGACGAGCAGCGCGAATTCGGTCGCCACAATTGTGTCGATCGCGGCGGGGTCACAGACCCGATATTGCTTCGCCACTGCATTCTCGACGTCGGCTGTACCGGCGATCCGGGCTATATGCTGAGTTATACCGACGTCGGTCCGCCGCGCCGACAACTGGAGATCGTCGACGAGTCGGGCGCCGATATTGTCGGCCTCTACGACGACGCAGGCGTCGGCGGAGTCAGCCTGCCCGGCGGTGGTCATGCACCGATGGACAGCGTGCAGCAGGCCAGCAGTTGCCCATCGGATATCGAGGAGAGCGCAGAGAGTGTCGGCGGCTCTCAGATCCGCACCGTCGATGGGCGCGTCTATGAATTTCAGGCCGCCGGTGAATTCGTCCTCGTCGAATCGCGGGGCATGGACGGGCTGGCCGCGCATGTGCGACAGGAGCCCGGCGGCTCGCAGCCCTGTCCGGACGCCCGCCGCAATACAGCCCTCGCCGTACGACTCGGCAATCACCGGCTGAGTTTCGACGTCGATCGCGAGGATCATCTGTGGATCGACGGCGAGCCGACTCAGATGAACGCCGGCTTCCACACCTTCGGCGACGGCTATTCGGTGGTCCGCACGGAGCTCAATAAATATTTTATCGAATGGCCCGACCGCACCTGGCTGCACGTGGAATTGCGCGCCAGCCATATGGATATCAAATTCAACGCCCACTACACCCGGCTGGGTCAACTGCAGGGGCTATTCGGCCAGTTCAACGGCTATCCGGACAACGATATAGCACTCCGAAGTGGCGAAGAGGTCTCGCCCGTTAACTCTCAGAGCGTCCACGGCGAATACGCCGAAAGCTGGCGTATCTCGCAGTCGGAGTCGCTCTTCGATTACGCCGATGGCCAGAGCACCGACGATTATATCGATCGCGACGTGCCGTCATCGATGATGAGCGTCGACGATGTCCCGGAGCCGGAGCGCGACGATGCCCAACAGAGCTGCGAGGATGTGGGCGTGGAAGACGAGCAGATTATGGGGGCCTGTATCATCGACGTATATTGCACAGGCGATCCATCGGCTGCCGAGCCCCACGGAAGTCGCAGCCCGCCGAATTCCGATGGGGATGATGATGACGACGATGACGACGATGATGACGAAGAAGACTGGGTCAACGATGTGCCGGGAAGCGGGGATCTCTGCTGTCATATCGACTGTCCCGACGGTCCCGATCCAGATTGTGGGTTTGTCTGTGGCACCGGCGAATTTGAAGAGGCCCACGAGTGGTGCGATGGCGACTGTCCGATCACCGACGGTGAATGCCCCGACGAGGATCCCGACGATACCTGTACCTGGGGAGCCGTGGAGACGTATTTCGACGATCCGGAGCGCTCCGCTTACCGGATCGTATCTCGACGATCCGGAGCGTTCCGCTTA
>SKQC01000466.1 GCA_007119175.1 Myxococcales bacterium
CTCGCAGCTTTAGCGGCCAGGCTGGCCGCGGGCCCCGAAGGCAGCTACTCGCAGCTTTAGCGGCCAGGCTGGCCGCGGGCCCCGAAGGCAGCTACTCGGCATCACGCAAATACGACGGTGGTGCCCTGGTGGACGATGATGCGATCTTCGAGGTGCCATTTGACGGCGCGGGCGAGGACGTCGCGCTCGATGGAGCCGCCGCGCTCTTTGAGGTCGCGGACGCTGTCGCGGTGGGTGACCCGGATGACGTCCTGCTCGATGATGGGACCGCCGTCGAGCTCTTCGGTGACGTAGTGGGCGGTGGCGCCGATGCGTTTGACGCCGCGGGTGGCGGCCTGTCGGTAGGGGCCGGCGCCGACGAAGGCCGGTAAAAAAGAGTGGTGGATATTGATGATGCGATTGGTGTATCGCTCCACGAAGTCGCCGGTCAATATCTGCATATAGCGGGCGAGGACGATCAGATCGGCCTGCTCCTTTAATATCTCCAGCATCTTTGCTTCGGCCTCTGCTTTTCGACCCTTTTCGACGGGCACGTGGTGGTAGGGGACGTCGAAGCGCTCCACGGACTCGCGAAGATCGGGGTGGTTGCTGATCACGCAGGTGACTTCGGCGGGAAGTTCGTCGCGGGACCAACGCCACAATAATTCGAGCAGGGCGTGGTCGTATTTGGAGACCAGTAGGGCCACTTTTTTCAGGTCGGCGGGATAGCTGATGCGCCAGTCCATGTCATAGCGGTCGGCGACGGCGCGCTTAAAAGAGCGATCGAAGACCGACGGGGGCAGCTCGGCATGGGGGAGCTGAAATTCGAGGCGCATAAAGAAGGTGCCGCCCGTGGGATCGGTGGAGTGCTGATCGAGGGCCGTGATATTGGCCCCGTGGTTGTATAAAAAATTGGAGATCGTGGCGACGATGCCCGGCTTGTCGGAGCAGCGTACGAGAAGGCGGGCGGTTCGCTGTGGCGACGAGTCGGTCGTGTCGGTACTGCTCATGGCGGATTCCGGTGTAAAGAGCTGGGATAAAATGACAAAGGGCTGTAAGCGTTCAGTTGGGTGACGAAGTCATGCGCCAATACGCCCACTAAGATTCGGGCTAGTAGCCCGAGTGGCGGCCAGGCTGGCCGCGGGCCCCGGGGGCTGAACGCTTACAAAGGGCTTGCATCGATGGGCGAGGATAGTGGATGACGACGCGGTGGCAATATGTTCTACAGTAAGCGTTCAGTTGGGTGACGAAATCATGCGCCAATATGCCACCTGAGGTTTGGGCCAGCAGCCCGAGAGGCGGCCAGGCTGGCCGCGGGCCCCAGGGCTAACCTATAACTTGCCCCGCAAAGCGCCCCTGCGTTAGCCTGTGGCGGCATTCGGTAGGCTTTGCGTCTTTTCGCCTCTTATTTCACGACGGATTTACCATGTACTGGCTAAAACGCAGCTTCGTTCTGCTCGCCGCATTGCTGGTGGTCGCCAGCGGGTGTGACGACCCGGAGGACGCTGCCACCGATCAAGATTCGGATGGCAGCGCTGAGAGCGAGGAGTCGAACCAGGAGAGTTCGTCAAATGACGGGGACTCGCAGGGGCAGACCTTTGATACCCAATATCAGCGCTTTCAGCTCATCGAAGTCGCAGATTCTCTGGAGAACCCCTGGGCGGTGGCCTTTTTGCCGGACGGCCGCAAATTGGTGACCGAGCGCCCCGGTCGCCTTCAGATCATCGACGACGGTGAGAAGCGCGAAGTCAGTGGCGTACCGGAGGTCTACGCCCACAATCAGGGTGGGTTATTGGACGTGGTGATTCACCCGGAGTTCGAGGATAATCAATGGGTTTATCTGACCTATTCGAAGGCCGACGACGGCGGCGATCAGACGGCGACGGCGCTCGCCCGCGGAGTCCTCGACGGCGAGGAGCTAAGCGAGGTCGAGGATATCTTCGTTCAGGATCGCTACTCGTCGACGGGCCGTCATTATGGGTCGCGGCTGGCCTGGACGAATGACCACAAATTGTTGATGTCCATCGGTGATCGCGGCGCCGACCCTCCCCGGGCTCAGGACTTAGGCGATCACGCCGGCACCTTGTTGCGGCTAAATGACGACGGCTCGCCAGCGGAGGACAATCCCTTCGTCGACGATGACGAGGCATTAGACGAGATTTACTCCTACGGTCATCGCAATATTCAGGGGTTGATCGTCGACCCGGAGACCGATGAGATCTGGGCCACCGAGCACGGCCCTCGAGGCGGCGATGAGCTCAACCGTGTGGAGGCCGGAAAAAATTACGGATGGCCCACGGTAACTCTGGGCCGCGACTACGGCTCGCAGGAGGAATTTGCTCATACCGAGGCCCGCACCATGGAGGGGATGGAAGATCCTTTCTACGAATTTCTCCCCACTCACGCACCGTCGGGGCTGGCTCTGGTGACGGGCGATCAATTCGACGCCTGGCAGGGAGATCTGCTGGCCGGCGGGCTGCGCAGCCGCAGGATTCGCCGCGTGGTCTTCGACGATGAAGAGGTGCTCCACGAGGAGGAATTATTGCTCCACGAGATCGGCCGGATTCGCGACGTGCGCGAGGGGCCGCAGGGAAATATCTACGTCTTATCTGACGAATCCAATGGCAGCCTCTATCGCATCGAGCCCGGTAACTGATTATGAGCGAATTTAGCGAAAGCGTTTATATCCACACCTCACAGCGGGCCGATGGCATCCAGTGGCTGCGCGATACCGGCACCGAGGGCTACGTCTTAGAGCCGAGGGGAAATTGGGTTCAGGTATTTCCCGCCTGGCCGCGGGGCCTCGACGACGAGGTCAAAGACACGTGCTTAAAAAAGTCGTCGGGACTCGTGCTCTACTATCGATTCGACGCCGATCGATGTTGGTCATTTGTGCTCTATCGAGAGGGGAAGGCGCTCTTTTCGTATCAATGCCTGTGGGACGACGGCGCCTGTGCGATGGAAGGGGGAAGCGTGGAGGAGCTCGCCGCTCTTTTGGCGGTCTCCGACGCCGATCTCAACCAGCTTTTGCCAGACGACGGCAGTGACCGCTCCTGGGAGCAGTTAATGGACAATGCCGCCGAATTCGCCGATCTTCTGGGGCTTCCAAATTATGCGTGGGCTTCGTTCGAATACGCCGATCTGGACGCCGATATGACGGGGCTCGACGAATTATTTGTCGATGCAGACGGCGAGGACGAAGATGAAGACGAGGGCAACGGCGACGGCGATTCAACGCCACCGACCAATAGCTCGGCAATGCCGAATGCGACTCCGCCGGCGGAGCCGCTGCGCTCTCCCGATGTCGACGCCCCCTGGCAGGCGGTCTACGACCTGGCCAGCCATTTTTTAAAGCATTTGCACGATGAAGAACTCATCGAGCTGACCCTCGATTCACGTCTGGTCCGAGATCGGCTGGTGGAACGGCTGACGAAGACGGTGATTGAAAATCCGGTCTCCAGCGACGCTCAGGTCGTCCACCACTGGTTGGAAAATCTGATGACCGCTCCGGAGATCGTCGATATTTTCGCCACCGACGATATGCTCTCCGATGCCTTTATGCGGGCCAAAGAAGATGTGGCGGAGTCGCAGGCGTGACCGCTTAAACGGCGGTCACGCCCACCACACCACACTCAGCCCAGGGGGTTATTCGACGACAATCACGGCGTCCATGCCGGGGTGAATCGAGCAGTGATAATCGAAGGTGCCTGTTTCCTCGAAGGTGTGCTCGAATTCATCGTTTTGCGTCAGCGTTTCGGATTCGAAGTCATCGCCGGCGTCATCGGCTCCACGCTCTCCGGAGGTGACGTCATGAGGAGTGCCGGCAGTGTTGGTCCATCGTACGGTGGTTCCCGCGTCGATGGTCAGCTCTTCGGGATTGAAGATCATGCCTTGAATCGCGACGTCGACAGTCACTGGCTCGCCGTTAGCATCGGGGTCGCCGTTAGCATCGGGGTCTCCGTTAGCGTCGGGATCGCCGTTGGCATCTGGGTCTCCGTTAGCGTCGGGGTCGCCATTGGCATCTGGGTCTCCGTTAGCGTCGGGGTCGCCGTTGGCATCGGGGTCACCGTTGGCATCCGGGTCGCCGTTGGCATCCGGATCGCCGTTGGCGTCGGGGTCATCATCGGCATCCGGGTCATCGGCGTCCGGATCTGGATCGTCTGCGTCGGGAGCGCCGGTATCCATAACACCGGCGTCCGGCTCGTCGTCGTCATCGTCACCACACGCCGTGGTTACGAGCGCAAAAGCAGCAACCAGGGCGATAGCCTGCAGGAAAAGTGTTTTTCTCGAGAGTTGTATTACGGGGGGGAAGTTCATTGTTTCAGCCATGTCTGGGTTCGGCACTAATAGGCGAGTAGACCAAGACGACGATACATCGATGGCGGTTGAATTTCCAGAAAAAGGGGGTAACTCCACTTTTTCCCGTGACCCGTGCCCCCTGACGAGCTCAGCGAAGTCAGGGGGCTCGCAGGTCGATATTAGTGCGCGTAGTATAAGCGGACCGGCCCTGATATAAGGGCACGCTGACATCATATTGAGGAACGAAACTCAAATTTGGATAGGAGCTTGGAAATGGCGGGAATTCGCGGTCTTGGAAAGGCGATTGTCGGCGTATTTATTGGCCTCTTATTGGTCATGATCTGTTTTCCCCTGATCTTCTGGAATGAGGGGCGTGCAATCACGACGGCGCAGAGCCTGCAGGAGGGCGCCGATGCGGTGGTCTCGATTGACGGGCCGAATGTCGAGCCAGACCAAGAGGGCGAATTGATCCATTTTACGGGGGAAGTCGATACCGACGATCGCCTGGCGGATCCGGAATTTCCGATGGAGCACCGAGTGCTGGCATTGCAGCGCAGCGTCGAGATGTATCAGTGGCATGAAGAAAGCGATCAGCGACGCAGCGGCACCGACGGTGAGCGCGAGAGGAGCTATTCGTATCATACCGATTGGTCGACCACCGAGATTGACTCCAGCCGCTTTCAAGATTCGGCGCGATACAGGAATCCGGGGGGATTTCCCTACGACCAATTCGAGGCCCGGGCCTCGGATGTCACGGTGGGAGATTTTCAGCTCTCGCAGACCTTTATCAATGAACTCGACGACTTTTCGACGGTGGCCCTCGACGAGAGTTTTTTGGGCGATCTGCCCGACGGATTGTCGAGCAACGCCCAGATTGTGGGGCCTCATCTCTACCTCGGCGGAGATCCCAACTCCCCGGAGGTCGGCGATGTGCGGATTAGCTTTTCGGTCATCCAGCCAGATACGGCCAGCCTGATCGGAGCCCAGCAAAATTCAACGCTCGTGAGTTATTCCACGGATGCCGGCCGAGATCTGGCGATGGTCTCGGCAGGCCATCATAGCGCCGACGAGATGTTCGAGGATGCCATTGCAGAAAATGTGGCGATCACCTGGGGGCTGCGCTTTGGCGGTCTGATCATGATGTTTATCGGCTTTAGCCTCATCTTCGGTCCCATCGATTATGTGGCCCGCTTTGTCCCCGTCGTGGGCCGATTTATCTCGGCAGCCAGCGGAATGGTGGCCGGCGGATTGACCATGATTTTAGGTGGAAGCACGATCGCCGTGGCCTGGCTATTTTATCGACCTCTGATTGGAATCCCCCTGCTGATGTTCGTCTTCTTGGTGACCTTTGCGCTCTTCAGTCTCGCCTATCTCAAATTTGCGAAGGCGCCCAAAGAGATGCCCGCCGACGAGGGTATGGGCACGGTTTAGGGCGACACCTGCCGGCGATCCCCGGGGGGATCGTCAATCTTTTTTTAGGGGGGCCTCAATATTATTCGAATGGACGCATCTGCCGTCGTTGCTCACCCTTATAGGTGTGGAGCCATTTGAGGACTGAAAAGAAGGAGCAGAGTGATGAAAGACGACAAATCGAGACGACAATTTTTGCGATGGATGGGCCTTTCATCGGGGGCATTATTGCTCACCGGGCTGGGATGCAACGGCGATGGAAGTGGCGGCAGCGATACCGGCACAGAAAATGACGCCGGCACCAATGACGCCGGTGGAGTCGACAGTGGATCTTCTGATGTGGGCGAGGTGGCCTGTGAGCCGACGGGCTCGGATATTCTGGGGCCGTTCCACGAGGAGGGCGCTCCGCAACGGGCGGTGCTCGCCGATGCCGAGGAGCCCGGCGAGCGCCTGGTCATCGAGGGGACGGTCTACGAAGAGGACTGCACCACGCCCATCGCCGATGCCCTGCTGGACGTCTGGCATGCCGATATAAACGGCGATTATCACGGCGGGAGCGAAGATGAATACCGGCTCCGCGGCCAGGTGCACACCGACGAGGAGGGCTATTACCGACTGGAGACGATTCGGCCCGGCCATTATCCGATGGATACGGCCGGCGAGTTGATTCGGCCTGCCCATATTCACTTTACGATCACCAAGCCCGGATTTACGCCCCTGACGACGCAGATGTATTTTCAGGACGATCCCCACCTTGCGCCGGACGACCCTTGTGCGACGTGTAATTCCGGAGATCCGACGCTGATCGTCGAACTCAGCGAGAGCGACGCCGAAGACGGGTGGCACGGGACCTTCGATATCGTGCTCGAGTCGTGAGCGACGCCGCGCCCCGAACCTCTCGGACGCGGCGCCTCAACAAGGCGATCAGACAACGCGGTAGACCTCCCATCGGTGGCTGCCGGAGACGATATTAGGCTCCAGGTCTTTACTCCACTGCTTGTGCTCATTCATATTGGCGAGTTTATTCCACGATTCGTCGAGGTCGCTCAGGCTATCGAGTTCGACCTCGGTGATCACCGTGGATTCCCGGGCACCGACGGATCCGGTGAGAATTCGCACCCGATCGGGGGACCAGCCGATCTTGGTACCGATACTCTCGTACCATTGTCCCATGGAGTCGAGGACGGCTTGTTTATGTCCGAAACGAGCGTCGATCTGCCAGCGTGCAATAATCATGGTCGTATTCCTTATGTGAAAAAAAAATTCAAAAGGACGACGAGAGGAGATCTGGCAATAGATGCATTTCACCTATTGC
>SKQC01000016.1 GCA_007119175.1 Myxococcales bacterium
ACCGGCTCGCCGTCGCCAATCGCCAGATAGCCATGACCGGTAACGGTGAGCGTATTTTCAAATTGAGCGGTGCACATCGGATCCGGAGCCACCTCGTCGACGGTCGGCGGCGGCACCGCCGTCAGATCCAACTCGTCGGTGGAGTGACACCCGACGGGCTCCGGGTTGGTGACCACAATCGCCAGATCGGCATACGTCTCACCGGCGCCGACCTGGTCGGCCAGATCGTCGGCCTCAATGGCGATCGTGATCTGTCCACAGCGCTCGGCAGCCAGGCCCGGGGCACTCTCGATATCTTCGCAGCCGTCGGCGGCGATCGCCTCATAATTCTGGTCGCCGACATCGACGGTGGGATAGACCTCCTCGCCATTATCGTCTCGGACCACCACAAAATCCGTCCCCTCGATCTCCATCGCCTCATAGCCCAGTTGCTCGCTGCAGATCGGCGTCGGCGCGATGGCCTCCGGCTGCGGCGGGTCGTTGACCGTCACCGTCACCTCGTCCTCGTCGGCATCGCTCATACAACCGGCCGGGTCGAAATTGGCGGCCGTCACATCGTAGACGCCGGCATCAAAAGAGCCCTCCTCGAGGCGAACCGTGACCTGCTCACATAATTGATGCCCCACAAATACAGGGTGCAGCTCGCGGCAGTCAGCCATCTCCACCACCTCGACTTCTTCGTCGTCGAGGCGCACCGTCGGCACCTCCCCGTCGGCGTCGACCATCAAATTTTGTCCCTCGAGCACGATGTCCCGCGCTCCCTGTGCCACACACGTCAGCTCCGGAACCGCCGTATGCAAGCTCGGGCGGTCGATGACCCCGAATGCCTCTTCATCGGTCACCTCCGTGCCGTTGGGGTTTTCCACCCGCACATCATAGACCCCCTCGGGTAATTCGAGTTCCTCAGAGACCCAAAATTGCATCGTCTCATCGTCGAGCCAGCGCACCGAGCCGTCGTCCATCTGTGGCGGACTGTCCAGGGTGACCGAAAAGCTCTCATCGACGGGCTCTCCGGTCTCGTCATAGCGAAGGGTCAACGTCACCGTGGGAAGCTCCACGTCGTGGTCGTCTTCCCGGGCGATGGCGTCGAAGACCAGCGGACTGAAATCCTCGCCCTCCAGGGTAATCCAGGTGCCCTCGTCTTCGTTGCACGCAAAGGAGGGGTCCGTCGACACTTCCTCGGGCATATCGGACATCTGCGGCTCCGGGCCGCTGATCTCCTCGGTACATGCCGAGAGAGCTAGACAGGCGAGTAGTACGAATGAAAGACGACGCATAGCACATCCTTTTCGTAAAGACCGGTTCCAATCCGGAAACCCTGAACCGAGACAAATCAACATACTTCGACAAAACCCACACCCCATTGAATCTCGCGTCATATCAGGAGGTTATGCCGAGCCATAAGAGTGCTGATATTTCGCAGAAGCAGTTGATTTATCTCGATCCAGGATCACCATATTGGAACCTGTTGAGCACATCTGATTTTATTTCGTCGACGACCCCGGTTTACGGCACCATCACCCGGGGCATTGCGCAGTATTCGGAACGCATTCGCCGTTGCAACACTTGGCGAATTCGCCACATTGTTCATCGTCATCGCAATCAGTGCTGAGCATCTGACAACTGCCGTCATTACAGATCTCGTTTGGCTCGCAGTCATCACCGCAATCGCCGCAGTGGTCGCGATCGGTGTCGGTATCGGTGCAGACGCCGTCGCAGACCGACTCGCCCTGCGGACAATCGATGTCGGCATCGTCTTGTGTCGCCACATCGTCGTCGCCAGTCGCCACATCGTCGTCGCCAGTCGCCACGTCGTCGTCGCCAGTCGCCACGTCGTCGCCAGTCGCCACGTCGTCGCCAGTCGCCACGTCGTCGCCATTGGTGGCATCATCGACAATTCCGGCGTCGTCATCCTCGACGGTCCACCGTCCGTCGATACAGACCAACTCCCCATCGCGTTCGCCCTCTTCTTCGCATACATCGCCAATCTCATCGGAGCTGCACATACAGGATGGGCCGATGAGAACCGCACCGACTAAAATGACGCAGATAATCGGCAGCGAAGGAGTATTTTCTACACTGTCAAATAACCGGAAAGATGGTTCCATAACGTCGTCTCCAATTCGGCCGGATTAGCTAGATAATTCCCATCTTCAATCCCCGGACCGACCGAGGCTGAGAGAAGGTGGAAAGACTCGGACTCTTTAAAGCCAGGGCACACGCCGAGCAGTGAGAAAAGCCGAATCGATGGGTTTAGAAAAAGAGCCGGTATCCCAGGCTGAGATGAAAGGCTCCCGTATTGGCCTCGCCGGTGATCCGCTGGTCCAGTGGACTGCGAGCGAAAAGCAAGGTTGTCACGGCAGCGCCGGGCCCGAGCATAAATTCGGCACCGGCACCGACGGCGAAGCCGAATTCGGAGTTGGTCTCGCGGTGTTCGCCGAAGTCCTGACCATCATTACCGGAGGCCTCCAGGACGGACTCCATCATATACATGCGGGGACCGGCCAGGAGATGGGCGCTAAACCCCTGTCCCGGCGCCATAAACCGCCACATGGTGGTAAATTGGACGGTGAGCATTCGCTGTTGCAGATCCCACTGATAATCGGCTCCGTCTTCGCCGAGCATGGGATGGGTGCCCTCCCCCTCGGCGCCGGGCGCGGTAAACGAGGCATCGACACCGATCTGAAGTGGGCGATCAAAACCGGCCATATCAAAGGGCAATATCACGCCCAGATCGGCCCCGAAGACCGGCCAGGTGTTGAGATCCCCGAAGGGCTGAGGCGCCGTCGCCCCCGCATAAGGAGTGACGGCAAAGTTGGGATGATCGCCGCCACCTGCCAGTGCGGGGGAGACGCTAAAAAGAAACCCGAGGGCGATAAAAATGGCGATACAGCGTCGCATGAAAAACTCCTGTCGAGGATGGTGCTCGTTGTTAATTACCGGCAGTTGCAATTGCGGCGTTTCCAGTTGCGATATTGACGACATCAGGGCGTTCCTCCGGCCGGCGAATAATCGACGGTATTGGTCGGCTCGCCGTTGCCGTCGAGCCCTCCGGTGAGATACCAGAAGCCACGGAAGGTCACGTGACCCATCCACGACCGGGCACGCATGCCTACTCCCCCCTGAGATGCAGCCGCAGTATCGAGAGAGGCGGGCGGACAATCACCTTCACATTCGATTTCAGCATCGAATACACTGTCTTCGGCGTCGTCCTCTTCGCCTCCGGCGAGCACCACATTATTATTGAGAGCCGCCGCCGCATGACCCTGTCGCGCGGGATTGATGCGCTGCTGTGTGGGCAATTGCGTCCACTCCTCGAGTTGACCGTTGGCGGTCACCGTCGAGACATAGACGTCGGCATCGCTGTCGATTCCGTCGCTTTCCCCACCGACAACGAAGACCTGTGGATCGACGCCAGACAGCGAACTGGCATTTCCGGAGTGAGCGGTCACGGCCTGCAGATTAGCCCGTTCTCCGATCAACAAATTGGGAACGCCCGGCGAGAGCTCGCCGGGGGTCGCATCATCGCCGACCTGTTGGGCTCGCGGCCCCTCGACGCCGACGGTGATGAATTCGTAGTCGGCGCGATAATCGCCCTCATCATCCTCGCCACCGATGGCGTAGATAAAGTATTCGTCGTCGTCTTCCGGATTCACGGCGGCCGTGATGCCGGCGGCCATGCGCGGGTGCTCCAGCGTCGCTACGTGGTGCCAGGTCCCCAGCGAACCGGTGGGAAGTGGGTTTTCACCGCTGGTCGGCGTCGTAGCTCCGTTGTCGAGAAAGCTGGTCTCGTCGGCATCTGCGGTCTCGTAAATGAGCGACTCTTCGCCGTAGGGATCGTCGGGCTCAACACTTCGATATACCCTGTAGTGATCGATCTGATGGTTGATATCCTCCGGCGGACTCCAGGAGATGGAGACGTGTAAATCGTCGACGGGAACTTGAATCGGCTGCGGTTCAGAGGCCAGCGACTCCCCACCGGGATTGGCCGGATCGCCGGACGTGTAGACGGCGGCCACCCGGTAATAGTAGGTTCCGACATCCATGGTCGGTCCCTCCGGCTCGAAGAATAGATCGACGTTGACGATCTCCGGTACATCCAGCGGATCGAGCACTCTGGCTCGGTGAACCTCGTCGCTCACCGCATCTTCTCCGGCATCATATCCACCCACCAGGTATACGAAGTCATCGATCCGCTCCCCGTTGGCCAGGGTGCGACCCGCCGGAAGATGGTAGGGAAGCTCCCGCCAGGTGCCCGGCGAGCCGAAGCGATCGACCCGGGCATACTCACCGGAAGTAAAGGCGTCGCTCAACCCCTCGTCGTCGCCACCGACGACATAGAGATAACGGGCCGCCCGCGATGGAACCCCGGAGAAGGTGGTCGGCGCATGCCGAGCTTGATTGAGTTCGGTGCCTTCTTGAAATGAGACGAAATTCGAAGCCGGATTGGTCACCGTAATGGGTGAATATTCGGCATAGGTTTCATTGGAATTGGTCAACCGAAGATAGCAGACGTCGAGGTGATCGAGGCCCCCGGTATCGACGGTCATCTCCACCAGCTCGTCATCGACCTCGTCGATGGTGATACCCGCCGGATTCGAGAGTTGATCTTCTTCCGTCGTGTCATCATCGGCGGCCCGGCAAAAGACCTCGACGGTGGGATCTTCGGGATCGTCTCGAAAATTTTCTCCCTCGATGTCGACCTGTACGACTTCTCCGGTTTCCCAGGAGCCGGGACTGACGCTGTCGATCAGCGGCGGCGGCTCGGCAGTGATATCAAATGCTTCATCGAGGACACCGATGGCGCCGTCGGGGTTGACGACGATGACATCATAGACTCCCACGGGAAGCCCGGAGGGAATAATGCCGGCCAATTCGGTCTCGTCGATAAATTGCACCGACCGGATCTCCCGGGCCACGCTGTCTTCATCGCCGAAGGTCGGGTTGAGATATGCCCGGGGCACGGCTTCGAATTGCACCATATCGCCGTCCGGCTCTTCTTCGGCAAAGATCTCCACCCCCGTCGATTCGTCTTGCCCTCCGAAGGGGGGATCGATGGACTCCACGGCGACGGTCAACTCCGAGGTAATGGTCAATACCTCGTCGGTCTCATTGGTGCAGAAATTCTGGTCGTCAATCTGGTCGGTGAGGCGAATGCCAAATTCGTCGCTCTCAGCCCCGTCGTCGAGCGTGCCTTCAGGGATGACGGCCTGGACGATATTTTCCCGGTCGTCGTCCACCGAATGATCGAGCACGGAGATACTGCCGTCGGGATGGAGCAATTCGACCTGATCGATACTGCCGCCGCGCAGTCCCGTGGCATAAATCGTCACCTGTGTATTCATCCCGTCGAAGGTCACCGGCGGGTCGACGAAAATCGGCCGCGGCCCCTCGGTGACGCGAACCTCGAATTCGTCCGTCGAGGAACAACCGCCGGGATTGACCACCTCAAGCGTCTTATACTCCGAGGTCAGTGGGCCATCGAAGGTCGCCGTCGCCGACTGCTGATCGCCGGCAACATCGACACTGACGGCGGCCACTCCGTCGAGATAGACCTCGGCATCGGGGCTTAGATTCTCCCCCTCAATGGTCAACGTGCCCCCGGCATCACAGATGCGCTCCGGAATCACGGCGGTCACCACGGGCTCGGGCTCACGCTCGATCGGGATAGAATCCTCGCCACAGGCAACCGGATCGCCTCCGGTGACCGTAATTTCAAAGGCCTGCTCCCGGAGTGATTCGGGAACTGTGACGTCGATCTCGTGACAGGTTTCGAGCGTAAAGTCGCCGAGGTCGATCGCGTCGCAGTCGCCAAATCCATCGATGGAGACCGGATCACCGTCCATCGTCACAATCGGCTGATCGCCTTCCGGATCGCGGTCGAACTGCCCAAATAGCGTCATCTGGGCGTCCATCGTCTCCCCTTCACATCCGCCGGCCGGTTCGGTGAAGACAATCGCCGGGGGATTGGTCATGGCGATGGGCTCAGAAGGATCGCTTTCACAACCGACGGCCTCGGGATTGACGGCCACCAACTCGTGGAGGTCGTCGGAGAGCTCCCGAGGGTCGACACTGAACTCCAGATTCGAGCATAGTCGCGTCTCGTCGTCGACGTCGCTGCAATTCGACGCCGTGGTGTCATAACTCTCGCCGTCGAGCATAATTTGCGGTGCCGTGCCGTCGACCTCATAGAGGTTTTCGCCTTCCACATCGAAGGTGGCCGACTCGTCGATACTGCACACCGCCCGCGGAGCGACGGATGTGATCTGTGGTGGCGCCACAGTCTCCACGCTCAAATCCTCCTGGGAGTGACAATTGGCGCCCTCCGGGTTGGTGACGATCACGTCATGAATATCGGCATCGAGGACGTCCGCTTCGACATCGACGAAGAGAGTGGAACACCGGCGCACATCGCGCGTTTCGTCGTCCACCGGCAATTCATCACAATCGTCGAGTTCCGTGGCGTCGAAATCTTCGCCACCGATGGAGACCGAGGGCAGCTCGCCGTCGATATCCAGAAATTCCTCGCCGTCGATCTCAAGCGTTCGCGTCTCCTGCTCGACACATAGCGGTTGTGGCTGAAGATCGACCACCGTCGGCGGTGGCACGACCTGCACCGTGGAATCGTCGGTGCTTTCACAGGCGGCGGTCTCCGGGTTTTCGACACTCACGTCGGTGCGCTCCGTGTCGAGGTCGCCTTCGGGTACCGTAATGGTCAGCGTCTCACAGGAGACGGTGGTCGTCTCGGGAGTGGGTACGTCGGTGCAGTCCTCCATGGTCTCCACCTCGTAGGTCTCGTCACCGACGTGGACCACCGGCTCGCCGTCGCCAATCGCCAGATAGCCATGACCGGTAACGGTGAGCGTATTTTCAAATTGAGCGGTGCACATCGGATCCGGAGCCACCTCGTCGACGGTCGGCGGCGGCACCGCCG
>SKQC01000113.1 GCA_007119175.1 Myxococcales bacterium
ACTCTCGTAGACATTCAATTATCGCGAGGGGGAATCGAATCATCGTCGGACCGCGGTGAATCGACGAATTTTTAATGGGCCGTTAGTGGATCATATTTTTTTGAAATAATGAGGTATTCGATGGACTTGCAACATATTGTATCCCCCCCCCCTCAGATTGCTGATGGTTGGTATTTTCATCAGCGCTATAATTAGTGGCTGCTCGGATTTGGAAGACACCTCCAAAACCGGTGAACACCTCGAGCAGACCTCCCAGATGTCACAACTCGACGAGCCGTCAATCCTGCAGACCGGGTTTTCGATCGGTCCACCGCATATCCGCGGCCCGGTCTACGAATGTGCAGAAAGGATCACCGTTGAGAGCTTATTGCCCGATGCCGATGTCCGGGTCTTCAACCAACACGATGTCGAGATCGGTTCCGGCACGGCTCAAGCCAGCGGACGGTCATATATCAGTTTAAACGCGCCCGTCGAGGCATTCGACGTTCTCTACGCTGTGCAGATTTTCGATGCACAGCGGGGACCAAACTCGGATTTTCAGGTCGTCGAAGAATATCCCTTAGAAGACCTGCCGAAACCCACTTTAAGATACGACGCCTGGGAATGTGGCCAACGCGTTGCCATTGATGGTGTTATCCCCGGACCGGAGCTCGTCGTAGAAAGAGATTCCGCCGGAAACGAAATCGGCGACGCCTACCCATCGCATTCGTCGTCCCGAAACGGCTGGTGGCCAGTCTCTCACGCTGCGCTGCCATATCCCTCGCAGGTCCGCGCCTATCAGACCCATTGTGGCGATACGGGCCACGGTGAGTTGACGATCGAAGGTCCCGAATCGGATTGGTACGACGTCAACGAAGCCCCGTCGCCGATGCCGGATATTGTCCCGGACGATGTTACGGAAGGAACTACCACAATCCGGGTACGAGATGCCTTAGTGGGGGCAAGTCTTTCTTTCGCACAACAGTCTTCGCCGCAGGTTTCGGGAAAGCGCCTCGCCACTGCCGAATCGGTCGTCATGTATTCCGTTAACAGTGAGCCAATCCAGGACGACCCCGACGTCGAATTTGCCACGGAATTGTGTGAGATGTCAGACGGCATTTCGATCACACCAGATCCAATAGACGATCTTAAAGATCTCGACCCACCGGAAGTGATCGATCCAATTTGTCCTCAGACCAGCGCCGTCGAGGTAAAGGCATCTCACGCGTCGGCAGTAATCAGCCTCTTTCATAATAATGACCCCACCCATTCGGTCGTGGCGACGGACAGCCATATCGCGTTCTCGCTGCACGGGCTCGATCTGCAAGACGGCGATGAGTTGAAATTCGCGCAGCATTTTCCAGGTACTGACCCGCCGCCGGAAACGGAGCCCGCGATCGTCACCGTCTCCGACGCAAATGAATTGGTCGTCGACGGTGCCCGAAAATATATCGATCAGGATTCGAATCACACGATTGAGGGATTCGTCCGTGAAACCTCGCGTGGCCCGAAATTTAATCTCCGCTGCTGCGCCGAATGCCAGTTACCGGACCGCGAACTCGGCAGCCAGTGCTATTCCTATCCGGAGGAAGACGAACCTCAGCCGCGGACGGCAACGGTCGACATTACCGAGGATAATACGACGATCGACCAGGTCACCCTCTACGAGGAATACCCCGGTCATTTCGTCGGTCGATGGGATTGGTTTATGGAAGACGGGTCGCCCGATCCCTGGCCGCCGGCTCCGAGCCGAGATTATGAAGCGATTGTTTCCTCCGCGCCATGCGGCGAGAATCTCTCACAGCCCATCGACGTTCTCATCGGCGAGATCGATGAAAATGACGACACACCGCCGGAGCTGGTGGAATTGACGGTCACCGACGGCGAGAATAATTCGGAGACCGTCGATCAAGACAGTGCGTCGGAACAGATGGAGATATTACCCGACACCTCGGTGGACATCAGCGCTGTCGGCTTCGATCCCGAGGGACTCTCCGAAATTGCGGTGGTCGACAATCAGGGGCTCCTCAACGCTCCGACAGAAAAGTCATCCGATCCCAATACCGTCCCGATTCCCGCCCAATTATCCCTCGACACTACGATCGACGGGCTCGACCCCTATGAAACGACATCCATTACAGCACAGGGGTCAAATTTCAATTCGACGACGGGCCCCACAGAATCTGCCGATATCGATATTAGCGGTGCTCATCCGACTCCCGTGATCGACAGCATTTCGCCAGAGCCCTATTACTCCGACATGATATTGGAGATCAGCGGCGAAGAACTTCGATACGAGACTCTCGATACCGTCGTCCATTTTGAGCTCGACCGGCCTGGAGAGTCGACAATCAACGCTACCTACGAAGTATCTGACTCCTCTGGATCGCCGACTTTAATCGAAATTTCTGATTTTCCGTCAGCACTACAAGAAAAGCACGGAAGCGTGGACGTCTCGGTGGTTACGGAAAATGCCGGTGGCATAGAAGAAGAGAGCAGCAACACCGTCTCCTTCGAGCTGCGCGACCGGGAACAGGGAAGTTTTCAGGAATTCGGCGTCAATGACTTCAGCCAGTCAACGAGCGACCTCGATCACTGCGACGCGGAAGGCGCCGACCCGGGTGCAATCATCGACATCTCGTTTTCCACCCAAAGCGGGAACCATGATTTCGCGGCGATTATCGAGTCCGAGAACAATATTGAAAATGTACCCTTCTCGGTTACCAATAATAGCGAGGGTGGTGTTGTGCTCGGTGAAAACTGCCGCATGGCCGCCGTATTGAGCAGACAACAAAATCAGGAGGATCCTGCGCGTTTTTCCATTGAGTTTCTGTATTTTTCACCCTCGGATGAGGTGGAGCGAGAGCATTATCAACCGGTCGACCTCTTCCTCCCCGATGAGAATTACGTCCCGCGGGCATTTGGAGCGTTTTTTAGTCCCGACGAGACAATCGTCGGGGTTGGAACACTCCATCACCCAGGCACCGGAGATATTCCCGTACGCGGTTGGATGTACGATTTTCTAAATCTTGATGAGATCGATAACGACAACGGCTCATGTGAAACCAATCATATCTGTGAGCCGGATATCACGATCGATGGCTCCATTGTGCGGATGGTTTACGAACGTACGTCATCTGACGAGTTAGTGCTAATTGACGACGAGCAACTCCAATGAGCAACTCAAAATCAATTGGGCAGTGGGACTTGGTTTTCCGAGGCCCACTGCCCGCGATTATCGCATTTTTGGTCATGGCTCTCCCGGGTATTTCTGGCTGCTCGGATACCGTGGGAGGAAATGACGATGAAGACGTCCAGCTCATCCCGGGCAATTATACCCTCGAATATGATCTCTTCCGCGACGAGTGTGAGCCGTCGATGGCAGAGGTTCTGCAGACCGTCGATGGCATACCTCAGATTGAGAACGTTCCCGTCGGTTCAAAGGAAACTGAGCCAAGTGGCAGATACGCGGCCAGTTTCCGACACAAATCGCCGCGCGTGAATGAAAGCGCGTATCTCGTCACCTATCACGATGCCGAAGGTATCCTCGAAGAAACCAGCCTTCCGACCTATGTTTTTCCCGAACAGGAGATCGATCCCACTTTTTGGTATTTGAGCTATACGTCGATGAAATCCGAACTGGACGTTCACTTTCCCGAGACCGGCCAGATCGTCATCGACGTGACGACCGAATGGGGCGATCGAAAGCTCGTGGAATATCCGGACGATGGAACCGGCCCCGACGCCTTCATCCCCATTGATGCCTGTGTGGAATCGTTTCGCGTCACCTATTCCGTCGATACGACCTGTATGCCCTATGAGTATTGTTGGTCCTTGCCTCAAAACTCTACTTCAATTGAAGGCCCCGGCTCGTATCGATTTACTCCACAACGTCTCGAATGCAATTGCACGGAACCCGGCGATGAATGGGATATCACCGAATAACTAAGTACCGCTGTCGCTCATAGAACGTCCTAATTCACTACATTTCCGAGGGATCTGATGTATCGAAGAATTTTCAAGACATTTTACTTACTGAGTCTGCTGCTCCTCTTCACTGCCGGATGTTCCGGCGAAGAAGAGCAGCAAAATGACGTCGGACTCGACGACGTGGGAGAAAACGCAGAGTGCGACGACGAGACGTGCTTCCACCAGGTCAGCGCCGGCGAGCGTCACACCTGTGCGCTCGATGGAAACGATTTTATCCAATGCTGGGGCGATGAAGAGGACGACAAACTAGAGGCGCCGTCCGGCGGCTTTGAGCAACTGACTGCCGGCGGACAACTCAATTGTGCTCTCGACGGCACGGGCGTCATCACCTGCTGGGGCCGAGAGTTGCCCAGCGACAGTCCCAGTGGATATTTCTCGCAGGTGAACACAGGCGCGGCCCACTCCTGCGCCATCGACGCCGATACCGATGAATTGGAGTGCTGGCCGGGAGCGATCGACGGTGAAACCATCCCGCCGGAGGGGGCCTTTCAATTCGTGAGCAGCGGAGTTTATCTGACATGCGGAATCGATCTGAACGACGACGTTCATTGCTGGGGTGATGATCGTTACGATCAGTCTGTCACTCCCGACGGAAGTTATGCGAAAGTACACCCCGGTGAAATACATGCATGTGCGCTCGACCAATCAAGAGAAATCGATTGCTGGGGAGCCGATGCAGACGACCGGCTCGATGCGCCCGATGGACCCTTTGTCGACTTTAGCATTGGACAGTCTCACGGGTGCGCCCTCGACGATGCAGGTCAGATTCAGTGCTGGGGCCGCAACGACGACGGTCAATCCGACGCCCCGGACGGGACCTTTATCGACGTCTCCGCCGGTCGATGGCATACCTGTGCCGTCACAGATGAGTACGAGATCGTCTGCTGGGGCGATGACGAATACGGCCAATCCAGCCCTCCCACTTGACGTCCGCTCCCCCAGCTCCCCTTGGTCGCAGGGGGTCACGTTCTGGCTTCTGGACCTTCGGAGGTTGGCGCGGGTGGGCTTTGACGGTCTGGTGTCTCCGATCCCCCAGCTCCCTTTGGTCGCAGGGGGTCACGTTCTGGCTCCTGAACCTTTGGGATCCCCCCAGCTCCCTTTGGTCGCAGGGGGTTACGTTCTGGCTCCTGAACCTTTGGGAGCTAGAACGTGACGCATGCCCCCGACCCTCAAAAGCTAGAATGTAGCCCCCGAACCGTCGAGGTTTGCGAGGATGGTTTTCGAGGGTCTGGTGTCTCCGATTTGCGTATCGGAAACCATTTATAATTGCGCCGCACACAAATTGTGCTCTAAGGTTTGCCAGCCGGTGATTTAATGCCCAGGCCTGGAGAGTACATTCCATGACGAACCTGACGAGATTTTTGGGGTTATTGCTGATCGCCCTTCTATGCGCCGGTTGCGATGGTGCGGAAACTGACGCCGATCCGGCTCCGGTGGAAGACGACGATTCAGATACCGAGGCCAACTCAGACGACGCCGACGAGATACCGCCGGAGGTCCGGCGAGAAACGGCTGAAGACCTGCACACCCTGCGCGAGCGCATCGGGCGCCACGGCGACCACTCCAGCTTTGTCATGGGGATGATGGTCACCAACTCGGTGATGTATGAAAATAAAGACGACGATTTTACGATCTTCGTTCCCAACGACGAGGCGTTGCGCCAGTATCTGGAGAGCAACGACATGGAAGACATCTTTCAGGCGGACAACCACGATAAGGCCCGTGCGCTTCTGTATCGTCATGTTCTTTCGGGCAACTTGCTCGCCGAGGATTTCGAGTCGGGGACGGTGGAGACGATCGACGGCGTGGAGGTCCCCATCGAGATCGACGGCGACGAGATACGCTACGGTGGCGTCGCGGTGACGACCACCGATCATCGAGCGAAAAACGGCGTCTTCCACCTCATCGAAGATGTCGTCACCCTCGACGACTGACCCTCCCCTGACGAGTAGAGACGGTATGAAGGCATACGGACCGAAACCGCATTGCATATTCTGGGCGACCGCATTGTGTTTGTTGCTCGCAGCTTTCGCCTGCGAGACGCCGCAGGATGCCGAGGAGGATGACGACAGTGAACAGATCGATGACTCCGAAGAGTCGGAGAAAGAGGACCGAGAGTCCTATCTGCCCGGAGAAGAGGACTTTGTCCGTATCGACGCCGGCACCTTTATGATGGGCGCCCCTGATGACGACGAGGACGCCTTCGACGGCGAACGGCCCCAGCATGAAGTGACGCTGACCCGAAACTTCTGGCTGCAAACCAAGCCGGTGACCCAGGCCAATATGGCGGCCCTCGACAGCCTGGTCGACTCCGAATTCGAGGAATGCGCCAATTGCCCGGCCGACAATATCACCTGGTATGATGCCGTCGCCTACGTCAATCGATTGAGCGACGCCCACGACCTTCCCCGCTGCTACGACCGGGAGGGCACGGTGATCGACGGCGAGACCGTCTACGATTGCTCCGGTTACCGCCTGCCCACGGAGGCCGAATGGGAATTCGCCTACCGGGCGGGAACGACGACTCCCTATTTCTGGGGGCAGACCTCGGAGCCTGCGCTGGCTGAGCAATACGCCTGGTTTATCTGGAATAGCGGCGATCATACTCAGCCGGTAGGACGCCTCAAGCCAAATGAATGGGGCCTTTACGATATGGCGGGCAACGTCGAGGAGTGGACCCATGACGCGCCCCGTCCGTACAACGAAGACGCCGCCACCGACCCCGGTGGCGACGCCGCACAGGAGAACGACAATCGCATGCAGCGCGGAGCCAGTGCCCTGCGCGCCCGTCAATACCTTCGCGGGAGCAACCGGCAGGTCACGCCTGCCGGAATTGCTAATCACCACGAATTTCCGTCGGGATTTCGCATCGCCCGCACCGCCGACGATTGAGTCTCTCCCTCGTCGAGGCGTTAGAGCGGCCGGACTTCAATGGTCGCCACATCGACCCGATCCTGGCCGTCATGGGCCTCCTCGGGGGTGACGCTCATGCGAGAGTCACCGCGGTAAAAGCCCGTCCAGATCGTATATTCACCGGGGGCGGAAAAGCGCTCAATCTCCACCTCGTGGACATCCTTGATCACATCGCCCACGCCCCAGTGATTGGTCGGATATAGTCCGTCCACCGGATCGTGGTCTCCGTGCAGTCGGTTTCCGGACAGATCGATATGCATAAAGATCTCCTGCGACGTGGGAACTCGTCGATTGACCTTAAAATAGGAGGTGATCTCCATTGTATCGCCCCACCGATACACCGCTCGTTCGCCCTCGCCACCGCGGTCGAGGCGATAGCCCAGATACTCGACCTGCCCGTCGAATTCGGGGTGTTTTTCTTCGCCGTCGACCTCGACGAGCAGCGGAATCATATCGTCGTCCGGCTCGTCGAGAATAAAGTCTGATAGAGGATTGACGTCGACTTCTCCGTCGGCGAGGTAATTCGTTATCAGATACATCCCGCCACCGGCGGCCAAGATCGGCAGGTTGACCTCGTGATCGCGGCGCACCCGGCTGTGAACCTGGGCCAGATCGCTTTCTGGAATCAGCCCAAAGAAGCGCTCGTCGCTTTCGAATAGCTCATTGAATTCGCGGCGATTTTCGATCTCCTCGAGCTGGCGCACATAAAAGTGCATCGGCTCTTCGTCGACCTGATATTTCCACAACTTCTCATCGTCGTCGGCCGCCTCCAAATAAAGCTCCAATACGGCTCGACTCGAGATTTCGGAGTCCAGATCATCGAGAAATACCGCGAAGGTGATGGCCATCAATCCCAGCCCACCCGCGGTGACCAATGCCACCAATCCGGGCAGCCGCTCCACGCGCCGGGCCACCCTCGACAGCAGTCCCTTCTCATCGCGCCACGCATCGCGGGCCGCCATTCGCTCCTCGCCGTTTTGCCAGGCCACCGAAGAGCCCTCTTCTGCTGCGGCCTCGGCATCCTCTTTGTTGCGCCACCGTCGCCAACACTGACGCAGCTTTTTCGGCAGCCCCTTAAGCCAGGCCCACAGCTTTTTGGCATCGCGGCAGGCGAAGACAATCCAACTGATGGCGCCCGCAAAATAGGCGATAATGGCAATCATCATCGCCTTTCCCCACAAGTCGAGGGCGGCGCCGTATTCGAAATTCTCGGCAAAGTCGGGTTCCTCAATGCCCCCGACGGCAAATTCGACGAAGCGAGATGAGAAATTCTCCAGATCTTTGGTCAATACCATGATGGCGAATATCGCCATGACGGCTACGGCGAGATACATCCCGGGCCGAAGTCGCAACGTCTTCCAGAAATCCTCGTCGCCGATCATCCAGCCCACGGCGAGGATAAGAGGGAAAAAGGCCGGATACGCCGTATGACCGAGTGCCGAGGCCGGGGCGACCACGGCGAAGGCCGCCAGTGGCCAGGCCAAAATAAGAGAGGCGATGGCCCGCTGGCGTTTAGAGGCGGTCGACTCCGGGCGAAGCTTCCAGGCCAAAAAGCCCAGGGCGGGAACCAAAAAGATGATATGCGGCAGAAGTCCGAATCCAATCTGGCGCCACCACCAGGAGAAATTCCCCTCGGCAGTCACCTCGCCCTGTAATGCCTGGTTTTCCAGCAGAAAAGCGAGGGTGGGAATCCCCTGCTCGGCAAGGTCGGGATCGACAGGAACGGCTGAGGCATACGAAGTTCCGAGGACGACAATCGGGATGACGCCTCCGGCCGCGCACAAAAGCCCCCGGCCGTCGGTCAGCGCCCGACCCACCGGTGTTTTCGCAGAGGCCATGGCCAGACTGGCCAATAATACGGCGGGGGCGATGACCCACAGCCGATGCACAATATCCGGGCGAAAGAGCGCCCCATCGTAGTCGCCGCTTTCGAAAAATCCCCAGCCGATGGCCAGACCAAATAAGACCGCTCCTGCGAGCACCCAGCCCCAGCGCACTGGTGGCGAATCGTCTCGCGCGCCGCCGACGGCCTCCGAGATGCCCCATCCAACGAGCACGGCCAGGGTGGCGTAAACGCCGATCAACCGCTCATCGAGGGCCACGACGGCCAGGGCCAGCCCGGCGGCCAGTGCCCACCACAGCCGCCGGTCTGCCTTGCCGTAAATCGATTGATGAAAGGCCAAGACGCACAGCGCAGAGGCGGCCATATAGATCAGCGGTCCAGACAGCAGGACGGCGCCCAGATAAAAGATCGGTGACGTGGCCAATACGACCACCGTCATCGCCGCCGGTCCATCGCCCAGATAGCGCCGCGCCCACAGCGCCGAAGCGCCGAATAAGAGAACGGCAAAAATCAACAGCGGCAGTCGTGTTCGGCGTTCCACATCGCCGACTCCGCCCACTTCGGCGACCGGGCGATCGTCGACGAAAAAAGAGGCCCATTTCGACTTTAGCCACGATAGCTGGACTGGCTCTCCCTCCAGAGTGGGCACGGCCCGCGAGTCGACGGGGATGTCCGCGTCTTCAGCTTCCTCCGCCTCCTCGTGGTCGTCGCTGGTCTCGCTGGACTCCTCGATCTCATCGTCCTGCGGCGCCATCTGCTCCTGTGCAGCCTCGGCACCGACGCGCACCGGCGTCGACTCCCAGGGCTCCCAGAAGCCAAGTCCACCGGCGTGGAGGGCCGCCGTAATGACCACGACCGCCGCCGTTATTACCGCCAGCAGCCACCAGGTTCGTTGCGCCATCTCGTTCATCGTCGCTCTGCTCATACTTAGTCGTTGCCTTATATGCCTGTCGTCTGCCAACTATCACAGCCACGCCCGCGGCGGCAATCAAAGCGTGGGCAGTCAAACACGGCGGACCGTCAGATAAATTCTCTATTCTCATACGGCGAGGACACCGGCGACCGTGTCGAAGCAAGGAAAAACTCCCGCGGTAAAGGACATCGTCGAGAAATCAGGGGGGAGCGATGTCGGGGCTAATAAGCCGCAGTCCTCAGCAGAAAATAGCCACCGGCTCTTGACCGTACGGCCATCTGTATTGAACAGTGGCCACCGTGGGATTTTATCCGCACTCGCCGCAGGGCGGGAGACGGTTTTAACTTCGGACGCTACCGGCGGCACGCAACGCACCTTCGGAGGTCAAATGTTTAAGCAAAAGTTGTCCAGCGTGGTCAACCACGTCGACGGCTCCATCGGGTGCCTGCTCATCGGGTTTGATGGGATCCCAATCGACACGGTCTACCGCGACGAAGAGCTTCCGCAGATGAGCGCCATCGCCGTCGAGTTGAGTAATCTGCTCGACAAATTTCGGCGCCTCCAGGTCTACGAGGTCGGTGAGGTCAACGAGCTGAGCATTACTGCCGGCTCCATCACCGCTCTGGCGAAGGTGGTCGCCGACGAATATCTGCTTATTTTGGCAATGACCAGCGACGCCGACGTCAATCGCGGACAGACCATGCTACGGCTGATCTGCCCGGTCGTAGAAAAACAGATGCAGTAATTGCTTTTTCTCATCTCATCTCGCTCCCAACGCGCCGGACTCCCGGCCCCCCAAACGACATCTTTCCCAGGGTCCTATAGATGCTGACGACCAAGGATTTTCGCAAAAACCTCAAGATCGAGATCGACGGTGAACCGTATGTGATCGTCAAATGCCAGCACGTCAAACCCGGCAAGGGTGTGGCATTCGTCAAAACCCGTATTAAAAGTCTGATCGACGGAAAAGTCCTCGATGAAAATTTCCGCTCCGGCGACAAGGTGGATATCCCCAATCTGGAATCGCGGGAGATGCAGTTTTTATATAAAGACGATCCCCATTTTATCTTTATGGACACCAGCACCTACGAGCAGGTTCGACTCGGCGCTGACGCCGTCGAGGAAGCGATGCCGTTTTTGAAGGATAATCTGGAGTTGCGGGTTTTATTTCACGACGGGACCCCGATCAATTTGGAGCTTCCCATCTTCGTCGACCTCGAGGTCACCAGAACGGAGCCCGGATTCGCCGGCGATACCTCCCAGGGAGCCACCAAGCCGGCCACCCTTGAGACCGGCCATGAAGTAGAGGTTCCCCTGTATATGGAAACCGGTGAAATCGTGCGCGTCGACACGCGAGACGGGGAATATGTGGAGCGGGTCAATCAGTAACGCCCCCAATAACTTGACGGTCCACAGACTGCTCCGTATCATTCTTGGCGCTCTTCGTGAGCCTTAAGACTTCTCCAGTTCGACGACATTTTAAGCGGGCTGCCTATCCGCTCTGCAGACCATTTTACCCCCCGTAACGAGCAGGTTTTTCTCGTGTCCATAAAGCGCAACAAGGTCCAGAAAGCGGCTCAAAAGCACTACCGCAAACAAAACTGGTCCCGGGCTCTTCGCGAGTATAAAAAGCTCGTCGACGACGACCCGACAGATATGCGCAGCCGTCTAAAATGCGGCGATCTATACGTAAAAATGGACCAGCCCGAAGATGCGCTCGAGTCCTATAAATCGGTGGCCGACTACTACGCCCAACAGGAGATGTACGGAAAGGCGGTGGCCGTCTACAAACAGGCTCTTCGCCTCGATCCCGACGAGGTGGCCCTGCATCACGCCGTCGGCGAATGCTACTACCGACGCGGCCGCCTAAAAGATGCAGTGCGCACCTTTCACGATGTCCAACAGATGTACAAAGCCCGGGGAGAATATGACCGGCAGCGCGAAATTCTAGAGCACATGGTGCGCATCGATCCCGAGGACGTGGGATTGCGCATCCAACTCGCTGAACGCTATACCAAAGACGATTTTCAGGAAGCCGCGCTGGAGGCCTTTCAGTACTGCGCTGCTGTTCTTCAAGAAGAGGGACGCCTCGACGAATTATTGCAGGTCCAGGAGCGCATCTTATATCTGACGCCGGGGCAAACGGAGCTGCGCAAAAACGTGGTCCGTCACTACCTGGATCGCCAGGACAACGAAACGGCGCTGAAACACCTTCAGATCTGTTTTCGCGAATCTCCCGAGGACGTCGAGACTCTGGAGATGCTCTCCCAGACCTTCGAGCGCCTGGGGCGAACTGAAAAAGCCGTACTGGTACTCGAGGAGTTGGCCGGCAAATACGAAAAAGCACAGCGCACCGCAGATCTTGAGAACCTGCATCGACGCCTGCTTCGCCTCGATCCGGATAATGAGACCGCCCGGGCAGCACTGGCCTCCGACGAGGGGCCCGACTCCAGCGTCATGGCCAACTCAAATGACACCGGCCCATTGCCGCAGCGACAGACCACGCCACCGCCGGCGGAAGACGCCTTAGACGGCGTGGAATTTCTCGACGACGACGTTGAATTTCTCGATGACGATCTGGTCGCCGAGGCCTCGGCAGCGCCGGCCGGCGAAGCAGCGCCTGCTCCGTCCTCGGCTCCCCCGCCGGAGGTTCCCGCCACTCCGAAAAAAAGCGGCGCTCCTCCCCCGGACATCCCCGAACAAATCAATATCCCGGAGGGAGAACCCGAACCGCATCAGATGACCCAGGAAATCGACGTCCTCACCACCGTTGCCGACGATCGAAAGGACAGCGAACCGGCTTCCGAAGAGGAAGTCCGCGCGATTTTAAGTGAGTGCGAAGTCTTCATTAAATACGGACTCTACGATAAAGCGAGAGCGGCTATCCAGGAGGCCCTGGACAGCTCGCCAGAAAGCCTATTCGCCCACCAGACCCAACTGCAACTCCACAAAGCCACGGGCAATACTCAGGAGCATTATCGCTCCCTGATTACGCTCGCGGAGCTGACGGTGGACACCCCACTTCGGGCCTATGACTATCTTCAGCAGGCGCTGGAGGTGGCTCCAAATCCGCAGGCGGTCCGTGTCCGTGGAGAAGCGCTCGGAATTGACGTCGATGCGCCACCACCGACAGATTCCGTCGACAATATTGCCCTTGAGGCCATCGAGGCCATCGAGGCCATCGAGCCCATCGAGGAAGCCGAAGACCTCGATAAAGCCGATGAATCGGTGGCTCAGTCCGAGCCCGTTGAGCCCGTTGAGCCCGTTGAGCCCGTTGAGCCCGACGGGATAGAAAGCGAGGCCGAACTGCTCACCGAGCCGATCGACGAAGACCCGGAGACTGATTTCGAGGCTACTCTCGACGAGATCAGCGATGAGTTCGCAGCGTTTGAGGATCATGGGTCACTCGATGAACCGACCGTAGCCGGCGATATAGAAGACGAAGCTCCCTCGACCCTTGAGGTCGACACAGACGCCGATGTCATCATTGCCGAAGACGCCGGGGGCACCAAAGAGCTCGATATCGACTCCGACGACGTCTCCATCGTCGACGCCGAATCAGGACCTCCGGCCCCTCCCCCGACGGCGAGCCCGGATGTTGACTCGGAGGCGCCGTCGGCTCCAATGACGATGGACTCCCAATTTGTGGTTCCTCTCGATGAGGAGAGCGACGCGTCGGCCGCCCCGGCGTCCACAGAGGAGCCCGGCGGTCTGGAGATGGAGACCGATTCCGACGCCCACGAGACGAGCGCTCCACCACCGCAACCTCCGCCGATGACGATGGACTCCGAGCACGTCATCCCGCTCGATGAAGAAGAAGGGGATCCCTTCTCCACGGCCGATGACGAGCCGTCCGGGCTCGCAACAGATACCGACGCCGAAGCTGCGTTCGTCGACGACGAAGCCGACGAGGCGGTGGATTCTGCCCCTGAAGAACAGACCGCGCTCTCCGACGTCGACCTCGGCGCCGACGATGACATGATGGACTTCGATATCGATGACGACTTCGATATCGAAGAGACCGATCTTTCCTCCGAGATGACCTCGGCGGTCCACTCTGATGAGGACCTCGCCTTTGGCGACTCCGGCGATATTGTGGAGATGGATCTCGTCGATGACGATGGCGATATAGACCTTGCCGAACTGGAGGCCCTCGACGACGACGCGGAAACGGGAGCGGAGCAATCAGGTCCCGGTGTGGACTCCCTATTTTCCGACGTGGAAGCCGACGATCTCTTCGGCAACCTCTTCGGCGGTGGGCCCGGCGACGAGGCCTCGGCATTCGGCGGCGAGATGATCGGCGGCGAGCCGCCCGACGGCGCCATAGAAGAGGTTGACTTTCTTATCGATCAGGGCTTGAGCGACGAGGCCCGGGAAGCACTTGAAAAATTCGAAGAAACAAACCCGAACCATCCCGGCATCGAGCCCCGCCGCGCTCAGATTCAACAACTCGATGACGGCTCATCACTGGAGATGGACAATCCATTCGGCGCCGAGAGCCTCTCGCAGCGCTTTAACCCCACCATCGAGGATTCCGAAGTCGAGGTCATTGACGAGGAGCTCTTCGGCTCCGTCGTCAACTCCAATCTGGAGTTGGGAATGACCTATCGAGAAATGGGCCTTCTCAACGAGGCGATCGACGAATTCGACCAGGCCACCGAAGATCCCGATGCGGCAGCCTCGGCATATTTTCATATCGGCCTCTGCAAAAGCGAACTCGGGCGCCCTCAAGAGGCTCAGGACAACTTTGAGAGAGTCCTCGAGATGAACGACGTCTCCGACGATCTTCAGAGTGCCGTGTACGAAAAACTCGACGAATTGGAAATCCAGGCGTCTTAAACGCCTTTTCCCTCATCAATCGACGACAGAAACGATCTCGGTGCTGCTGCGCCCGAAGGTCTCCGGATGATACATCTCCTCGGCTTTTGCCGGCATGGCGATGAATTCTCCGGGTGTCGTAGCTCGAGCGACGTAGCTGTAGGTATGAACGCCCTCGCTGACGAGTGACGAGAACGCCTCGACGCGCTCATCGCGCAGGTTTTGATGCTCAAACCAGGGCCACCCCCACCATCCCCAGCGCCCTCGCTCGGTGCTGGCGCCGACCAATTCAGACTCCACGGCACTGGTGTCGAGGGCCGGATTGATGGGCTCAAAGCCCGCCGGCAGCCAGTCCACCAATGCCACATGATAGCGTCGAGCGGGGACGGCCATGGTGAGCTCTACGCGCACTCTGGCGCCGGCTTTTACCTCCCAGCCGTCATCTGTTCTGCGGACATCGCCGTCATCGTCGATGGCCTCGTAATTTCGCTCCACCGAAAAACCCTCGTTATGCGCGGGCAGATGCCGCGATTTCGGGGCGTAATTAATGCCGAGCCGATAGTACATCCGGCCCTGTCCATCGCGCTGGAGAACGACGGCATCGCTGTCGATATTTTCCTGCAAAAATGCCATCGGTACTTTTGCTGAATACCGCTCCGTCGTTCGACCGTGAAAGCCGTGTTCGGCGATCTGGTCGTCGCCGAGCCAGGCCCGGGCCACAAAGTCTGGCTCGACCTCCTCGTAGAGGTCGAAATAACGCCGCAGCGCCTTCAGGATAAAGACGTTTTCCTGAGTATTCGCCCATCGCCCGCGGCTTCGATGTGACAACAATCCCCGGGCGACCTTTTCGATCAGCACATGGTCCGGATCGACTCTCATCAATCCATCTAAGACCACCCCGTCGGTGCGCCGCGTGGTGTGCAAGATGCGGTGGGCCTGCGAGGGATAGGTCTCCTGAAATTCGGCGGTCGCCGCCGTCTCCTGCACCTGACCGGTAATGCGCTGCAAAAAGCGCTCCTCAAATTGAGTTCCCTCGGCAATCGGCAACAGCCAGCCCAGCGCCTCCAGCGGCAACTCCTCGACGCCATGGCGCCCCAGATAATTGTCGAGATGACGGCGTTGGACCTCCCCCATGCGGTGGCGAAGGTGCAGCGAATAAGCCTCCACAGCGGCGGCTGCCCGGGGATGATAGTCCTGTATATGCTGCGAGATATTCTCCAGATAACGCGTCCCTCGCGTATGGACGTGACTCGGTACGTCGTAGCCCTCTTCGCCGGCCCTCCAGAGCGCGAGCAATGAGTGCACCGATGCAAAGGGCGAGGATTTTCGAGCCCCTGGCCAGAAGCCAAATCCGCCGTCGCCGCGCTGCATCTGAATCAACTCCTCGATCCACAGATCCATCGACGCCCTGAGCTCTTGCGGCTCTGGAAGTTCGGCGGCCTCGAAGGCGTCGAGCACGTCGTAAAGAGCGATCACAGACAAGATCCGGCTCGCGAGCTGCTCGGAGCAATTAAAGCGGTAATTGGTCAGATAAATAAAGGCATCGGTCAGCGCCTGAAGCTGGGTCGACGATGCCGAAACCTCGAGTCCGCCATACTCAGTATAGGCGTCGGCAGGCACCTTGATGCCCTGTAAGACCGCGTCGTCATCGTCGGCGCCGATGGAGCCATAGGTGGCAAATGCCTCAGTGGTCGCCGGAGTAAGCACGGGAAAAGTGACCAATTCGGCGTCCGACAACTCGTCGCTGGAGGCCGCCACCTGCACGCGCGTTGTGCCGGCGCTGGTTGCGCGGGCGGCGATCCGGACCTCGACACGCTCGTCGGCCGCCACCTCAAAGCGCCTGCCAGGTCCCTGCAGCCACTCCAGCCCCGACGTCGCGCGCATGGCGAGGTCGACGGTTCTGGCCTCGTCGCTGCGATTGTGTACGACGACGGGAAACTCGAAGCTATCACCGACATTCAAAAAGCGCGGTGGCGACGGCCGCACCATCAGTGGCTTTCTAACGGTGACGTCCTCTTCGCCGGTTCCGAAATGGCGATCGCCCTCGACGGCGACGGCCATCAGCCGATAGCGCGTCAGACTGTCGGGCATCGACTCTGTCACAGAGACGCGGCCGTCGGCGTCTGTGACCAGATCACTTCGATAAAAGGCCAATGCGTCGAAGACCTCGCGCAATTCGATGGCCTCGTCGGCACCCGTCGCCTGGGCTCCTTCCGGCATCGGCTCGTCGGCCTCCATCATCATCATATCGACCTCAGCGGGGGCGCCCCCCGGCGCGGGCGCAGCCCGCCGCCCCATCTCCGCTCCCCGACCGGGGGTCGTCTCCTCTAATGCTTCATCTCCGTCGAGAAGCAGCCAGGAGCGGCTGCGAATATCGGACATCCGTGCCCCGCGGGTCGGATAAAAGGTCGCCAGCGGATCGAGCAATTCATAGCTGCTCAGCGCCAGGACCGACTCGTCGACGGCGAATAAAAACACCTGGGCGTCCTCGACAGGCTCACCAGAAGCGTTGAGGACCTCAATATCGACATCGGCGTCGGCGCCAGGCGCCAGAAATTGTTCGCCGGGCTCAATATTGACGTCGAGCGAACGCGGTCCGCGATCGATGTCCAGCTCGATGGAGCCCGACGCAAAATTGTCCATGGCATAGCCGTCGCCCATGCCGAGCGCCGTCATGCGGACATGGACGTTTGGGAGCATCGATTCTTCGATGTCGATATCGATGGTTGGATCGTCTTCGCTGACCGTCACCTGCCTTCGCTCGTAGCGTCCGTCGCGGCGAAGCTCGACCACCGCCGCCAGCGGATAATACGGCGCCTGCACAAAGAGCTGTGCTGTATCGCCGACGGCAAATTCGTCGGTCGCGGGAATCAGCAACAACTCGTCTTCCTCGGCAGTTTCGGCGCCGCTGGTGTCGCGGCCGGCGACCCAGAACGTCAACTCGCTCTCTGAGACCCGTCCCTGATCATCCTCGACGCTGGCCACAAGCTCGTAGCTGCCGGGGCTGAGACCGGAGAACGAACAGCTCACCGGCTCCTCGCCGGATTGGCGTCGGCAGTCATCGACCTCCGGGCTGTCACCTCGGCGTCGACTGACGGCAAAGTCGATAGAGCGATCCTCGACGATCTCGCCATCGATATCGACGACCACCGCCTCGACGTCCCACGACTCCTCGCGGTTGATGAAATTCGCCTCCGACCGCAGCCCCACATATAGCGACGAGGGATGAACGAGCACCGATTCGGTGGCCTCCCAACTCTGGCGATTGACGTCGGTGACCGAAACCGTGCCCTGAACGCGGCGCGCAAATCCGCGCTCCGGCTCGTCAAATTGCATCTTTATCGTATCGCGGCCCTGTCCATCGGTTTGTCCCTCGTTGGTGCCGCTGAATTCCTCGGGCAGCACCTGATTGTCCGTCTGTGACGCCCCTCCTCGATGCCAGGGCGACCACCACACGCTCCATTCTCCAAATGACCACCCCTGCCAACCGGCGGGCTGATACTCTGCCGACGACTCGCTAAAACGCCACGACGTCGGGACTCCGGCGACGGCACCGCCGGCGTAATACAGGGCCTCGGCATCCCAGCTCGTCGTCTCCTGTGGCAGATGAGGACCCTCGTCGCTGGACAGTGTGACCTCGTATTCCGGGCGGCGAAATTCCTGGAATTGGACCTGATGACGATGGCGATGGTTCGATCCATCGACGGTGGTGCGAAATTCTATCGTCGCCGTCCCCAGATTGGCCTCGTCGGGGACTTCGAATTCAAGCTCGAAGCCGCCGAAGCGGTCGACCTCGGCTTCGCCCTGCTCAATCTCGTTTCGCCGTGGCTCGCGCACATAATATTGCACGATCTCATCGCCGCTGAGCCCGGTCGGCTCACTGCGCGGCGAGTCCTCAAGCGTTCGCAACCATCCTCGAATCCGAACCGTCTCGCCCGGTTTATAGGTCTGGCGGTCATCGACGATATACCACAGCGCGTTGGTCGCGATATCGCGGTGTGACCAGTAGCGCTGGCCTCCGAACCAACGTGTGTGGCCGTCGACGGGAATCAATAATGAGTCGTCGCCCTTCTCCACGACGATTGGCTGCTGCGAGGAGGCCCCACGGGGCACGGAGAATTCGGTCTCGCCGCTCGAATCGGTCTGGGCCAGCGAACTGCTACCAGCCCGGAGCGTGGCCTCGGCAATGGCGCTGCCATCGGCGATGGACGTAACCTGAGCACTCAAATCGCGCTGATCGGAGCTTAAATCGGCGGAGAGGTCCGTCTGCTGTACCCAGTAGGCCCACTGGGTATTGCTTCCGCCTCTCCAGGGATCTGGCTGATCGACAATCACCACGGCGTGGCCGGGCTCTTCGCCGTCGAAGGCCGCCGAATAATCGACGCGAACCTCCCGGTTTTGCCGGCGCTCACTTTCAGAAAACTCAAGGGTTCTGCGATCCACCTCTTCGAGGTCCGGGGTAACGTCGCGCCGCCCGAAATAGCCCTGAAACTCATCCCAATCGCCGGGCGAAACATCGAAGATCCGCACCCGGACGCTCTGTATCTCGGCGACCCGAATCGGCAGGCTCTGAGCCGATCCAATCGGCCGGATCAAAAGATTCTGCTGCGGACCGGCCACCAGGGGTGAATAGGGCCCGATTTCGACCTCGCCGGAGCGATCGCCGACGATTTGCTGATCGAAGACGTCACTCAACTCCTCTGAGACCGTTATTGTGTAGTCTGTGCGGGGCTGAAAATCGCCAACGAGGGTCATCCTCGCTCCGGCAGAGGTCACGGAAAGATCATCCACGGCGGGCTGTATCTCCACGTGTTCGTCGCCAGCGTCTTCGTGGATGGGATTGGAAAAGCGCAGATAGATCGGCGATGTGGGATTGCAATTATTGCCCCAGCCGCATTCGACTTCACTCAGCCGAAAAGGACCGCGCACCGAAAATGAAGACGAATCGCCCTCCATGCCGACCACCGGTCCCTCCGCAGATTGAAGCGGCCCGTCGACACTGATTCTTACGCGGGCGTCGCCGTCATAATCCTGCTCCGGGGCTAAGGCGATGACCCGCCCCTCCTCGTGGGCCTCTTCGAGACGCCACCGCTCCAGAAGCTCCGTTAACTCCTCGCCACTGACTGGCCGCATCGAAAGTTCGCGCCCCGGGCTTTCCTGGCGCACCGAGATCGCGTCGAGCGACGCCTCGTCGATGGCCTGATTAAAGACAACGGCAACCGGCGCATCCGTGGCCTGCGATGTGGCGTTATGCCGCGGATAGATCGCCTGCACTTCCGGTGGCGGCGTGGAAAACTCAAAGCGATGGGCCTCCTCAAGCCGGGCACCATCTATGGATTGGAGTCCCTGACCGGCGGCGATCTCAAATTCCGTGGCCATCGGCCATCTATCCTCCGGCTCGAAGACCACGGTCTGCGTGCCCAGCCATCGCCAGCGGCCGTCGATCTCGGGAGAAATCTCGAATTTCGAAATATCCTGCGTCCCCACGGCGCCTACCTCGACGACAGGTCGGTCAAAGGCCAGGGCGACCTGAAATGGCGGCCGGACCTCGCCGGTGGGCCGAAATGCCTGGACGGTCAGCGGCCCATCGGGGGCCGGCTGAGCTGCCGGATCGCTCAGATCGGGGGGCCAATCTCCATCAATATCATCGCCGGTCAGTGGCGGCGGCAAACTCTCATCGCGCCGCTTAAAGCTGACCTCATCCGCCTCATCGGCCTCAAGCTCGGGAAGCCGCTCGATGAGCTGACGGATCTGCTCATCGTCGAGTTCCTCACCCTCCACCGTGCGAATCGGCTCCCAACCCGGCTCGATGATCTCTTCTTCGGACTCACTATCCATCTCTTGCTCCGGGGTCAGAGATTGGCAACTGGCCACGCAGATCAATACGAGGGCGACCGCAACTCTTCGAATCTGGATTTCCATATTCAGCACCTGTGCAAACGGGACAGCAGACAGTATTGCCTCTCTCCCCTTTAACGATGCAAGTTGCTATTGGATCTAAAATAATTTCGACGCCAATGGCCTCCCAGTCTCAAGAAGAGTCCGCTCACCTTCCAGGGGAGCTGGCGAGAGAGGGCAGCGAGCGAGTCTGAGGGGTAGGTCGCATGCCGAGATGACCGAGGCTTGCGAGCTACCCCACCGCCGCTGCGCGGCACCTCCCCTCGCGAGGGGAGGAGGTCATCGAACCAGAGGAGTCACATGAAGAGTCCGCTCCCCTCGCGAGGGGAGCTGGCGAGGGAACGGAGCGAACGAGCCTGTGGGGTTGAGCGAAAACCTCGAAGATCGAGGCTTGCGAGCTACCCCACCGCCGCTGCGCGGCACCTCCCCTCGCGAGGGGAGGAAAGGCACGGAGTGTGCCCGAGTCCGCTCACCTTCCAGGGGAGCTGGCGAGAGAGCGCAGCGAACGAGTCTGAGAGGTAGCTCACAAACCAAGATGCTCAGGGTCAGAGGCAACAATAATCGTCGGCCGGATCGAGCGTCGGCCAACAACAAGATTGACCGGGTGAGCAGTCATTGGCGGTGTAGCAGTGACAGTCATTATAACCGTCGTGGCAGGTCCCGGAGAGGCAGTCGGAATCGTTGGTGCAGGTCATCATATTCGGGTTTAACTCGCATTGGCCATCGATGCAGATCTCTCCGTCTACTTCACACTCGATATCAAAGGTGCAGGTGTCCTCGACACACTCGTTATTTTCGCAGATCTCGGTGGTGTCGCAGTCGCTGTTGAACTCGCAGTCCACGCATTCATTACCCAATGTGCAGACGTCGCCAATATCACAGTGGCTGTCCAGA
>SKQC01000416.1 GCA_007119175.1 Myxococcales bacterium
CGACCAGACCGTCGGTGGTCATCAAAAGTGTGTCGTCTTTCATGATCCGAAAGCGAAAAAGGTCGGGCGTCGGACTTACCTCGCGCAGTCGCTGTTCCTCGACGACGAACGTCCCCAGACAGCGCGCGAGCGCATCCCCATGGGGCATCGACAAAGCGGCGTCGGCATCGACACCCTCCAAAATCGATAGCGTCCACAGATTGTGGTCGATCGTAAGCTGCTCCATTCCCGCTCCGCGCTGCAGATAAACTCTGCTATCGCCCAACGAGGCCAGCGTCACGACGCCGTCTACTATCAGAGCTACCAGGGCCGTCGAACCCATCACTTCGTGGGGACTTCCGCGAAATGGCGTGAAATGTTCGTTGACGTGCTCGACGATTCGCCTATTTGCTCGATTAAAAATCTCGGCGATGATTTCGAATTCGTCGAATTCCTCTTCCATCAAATAGGTGGGAAGAATATCGGCCCAGACCTTCTCGGCCTCCTCCGCAAGAGCAGTACTCGCCAGATCGCCGGACCCATAACTGGCCGTGGATACGCCATCGGCGACGACGACAAGTGAAAAGCGGCGGTCATCAGAAGAGGCGGAAAAGACGCTGTCCTGATTGGTGGGATTGCTGCGGCGCTTGGCGATCCCGATATGGGTGTCACTGGCCACATTCACCGTCGGAGGTCTGGCAATTCGCACTCGGTCGCGCTCGCGCATCGTATCGCAGGCGTCAGCGAATGCCTCCATCAACGTTGTCACGCTGGCATAGCGGTCCTCAGGCCGGGGACGGGTTGCCCGAGAGATCACCGTCTGGAGCCCGGGCGGAAAGTCGGGTCGAAAATTCCGCGTCGGAATCGCCGGCGTATAGCGAGTATAAACCGAGGCCGGCGGAACGACTCCGGCGACGAGAAAATACAAAAACATGCCCAATGAGAAGACGTCGGCCGTCTCCCCGTCGTTGGTCCCCAATCCGCTCAAGAGTTCGGGCGCCGAAAATCCGGGAGTCACGGCCACTTCGTCCTTGACCCGGCCTGCCGGGAAAAGGCGGTCGATTCCGTCGAGTATCGCCTCTAATGTAGCCACTTCGACGGGATTTACCTCGACCGCCGAGGTCTCTCCGGCAATTTCCGACCAGGAGACCTCAGAGTCGTAAAATGACGAGCCGGCAAGCCCGGGCCCACCGCGCTCGATGAGTTCTTCTTCCGCTTCGTCGAGTTCGTCGTCCTGCTCCTGATCTGCTTCTTCGTCGGCGTCGTCTGCGCCGTGCTCCTCGCTATCCTCGCTATCCTCGCCAGCCTCGTCGGGCACTTCACCGTCTCCGCTCCGCTGCGCCGTGTCATCGACCTCTGTGTCCTCCTGACCAGCCTCAGTTCCAGCGTCTGAACCGCCACCCAGTGGTTCGAGCTCCATCAGGGTTTTTTCCCGTCCCGTAAACGAGGAATCTATATCGACGTCGGCGCTGGATTCATCGCCATCTTGTTCGGCTTCATCCTCATCATTCCATTTCTCCAGCGCTTCTTTGAGCGACGGATCGTCGGCGGAAAAAGTATCCGACAAAAATGCCTGCAAAAAAGAATCAGATTTATCGGAATCAAAGACCCGCACATTCCAGGGTGTCAGCCCCAGATGGACCCATCCGGCATCGTGCAACTTCTCAAATAGTTCTCCGACGGCAAAAAATACGGATTCAATCTGATTGAATTTCAGCTCTCCCCGTACCAGGTCGACGAGATCGCCGACGGAAATGCCGACATTATCCACAAAGACCGACCGGCGAATCCCCTCTACGTTTTCCACGGTTACCGGCAGGCGAATCAGATCGCTAACCTCGTCCGGCCAGTCCCGGTCCGGCTCCTCGGTCCGCTTCGACTCCTCGACGAGATATGTCGGGTGAAGCAGCGCGTTGCGAATGGCATCGCTGAGCTCCCCTTTCTGGTCATCGACGATCTCCTGAGCGGAGGCCACCAGGACTCGGCGGCTTTCAAATTCCTCTAACACCTCGTCGACTCTCAAACGGAGGGTGATCGGATCGTCGAAATTCTCCTCGAACGCACCATCATCCATCTGACACTCGAGACAATCGCCGAGTTCAGTCCAGGCGACCGAATCTGGTTGTTTGACGTTCAAATTCACTCCACAATCCGAATCTGCTGTGCTCATCATCGCCGATCGACGAGTCCGCCGTTCAGCGAGTTTCCGTCTCTTAAGAGAGACTCATCGAAGTCTTTTATATAGATGGCATAATGTGCCTCTACAACGCGGCAGACTGCCACACCACCCCTCTCGGTAGCAAGCAACAAGTTGCGCCCGGCAGCCTAAGCCAATCCGCGCTCAACAACCAAATTCCCGCCCTCTTCCAACTACCGGGTAGAATCAGGGCATACGACGAGCGGCAATCGGCCACCATTTGCCGTCGACGATGATTCGCCGAGAAGATCAGTACAGGCCTTCTGCCGTACAAAAGGCAGTGCCGACCATTGAGTCCGTCACCTCCGGATCATCTCCGGCCGGAGGGGCGGGATAAAAGCCGTCGACATCGACGATGGTGGCGTCGGAAGCCTGCTCGTCCCAGTGAATCCGGGCCACATCCCAGAAATGCCCGGTCTCCTCGAGTGGAAAGTGCGGCCGCTGATAGCGAAGATCGCCATTGATATAGATGCGAATCGTGGCGTAGGCAGTTCCGAATTGTTCCTGAAAATAATGGACTCCTACGGCGTACCACTGACAATCGTCGGGGGTCCGCATGGTGATATTCTCGGGACCGGCGCCGTCGGTGACATCGATATCCAGGCTCGGATCTTCGGGATTCCACACCGGGTCTTCGTTCGAATTCGCGTTCTGATACCAGATCGCATAGGGCATATTGAACCACTGCCCGGGGCCCATTTTGACCAGATGAAGATCGAGGTCGCTGCCGAAATCATTGGTCTCGTCCGGGTCTTCGGGGTTCGTCCAGGTCAACTCGACGTGAATATTCTGGTCGGGGATCGCCAGAATATCGACCTCCGAGGGCTCACAGGACTGAAAGCCGGAGTCGTCTTCGACGGTCAGGGCGATGCGATAGGGCCCGGCAGTCAACGGCTGAAGCTGGCGCCTTGACTGATCCTGGTCCTGCACATCGCCGGAAGTGGGTTCCAATGTGGCGTCAATTCCCGGCGGATCCTCAAGGACCTCCCACTCCCAGGAGACGATCTCACCGTCTTCATCACTGCTCTGTGTGCCGTCGAGAATCACCGTGTCGAGCGGAGCGACGGTGATCGACGAGCTGGGCTCCATGGGAACCCCTTCAATCGACGCCAGAGCGACCGCCTCCGGACAGGAGCCCTCGGCCCCCCTGGCCACCACGTCGATGACCAGTTGGGGCTGGATAGAATCGTTGCTGCTGATGATCAGATCAGTGCGCAGCGTGCCCTCGTCGGTCGGAATGAACTCGACGATAAAGGTGGCGCTTTCGTCGGGACTCAAACTCACCGTATTGTCGATCGTTCCATCCCCGGTTTGATCCCAGGCGCCCAGATCGAGGCCAAAGCGATCGGTGTCGTCCTGGTCGAGGGAGATGGCGTCGATCTCAAGCGTCTGGCTGCCGCAACTCGTCACGGTGATCACCTCACGGCCGACCTCCCCGATCGGGACCTGCCCGAGATTTCGGGTCCGGCCGTCGACCTCGATACAGGGGGCCTCGGCATCGGCCCGCACATCGATCTCATGAAGCTGTCGTTCCCCTTCTTCGGCCGGTGGATTGTCCACATCGTTGCTATATACCTGAATCGTTCCCGTATCGTCGCCGTCGCCGAGCGGCTGGTATTCCACGGTGATATCGAGGGTATAGTCCTCGGGCGAGGCTTGAGCGCCCATGCTGTCGAAGGGAAGCAATTCGATGGGATAATCGCGCCCGGTGTCGACGATGCGATAATCATCGCCGCCGTTATAGGTGGGCTCCTCGTAAATCGTCATCGGCCCGGAGCCGATATTGGTGATCTGCAGATTCTGCTCTGAGGACTCCCCGGCCTGCATGCGTTGAAATCGAACCTCCGGCGGTTGCGGGAAAAACTCCGGATCGTTGCCCAGCGTATTGACCGCCACAATCAGGGGCTGCTCCGTATAATCCGGATCGGAGTTTCGCACGACGATCTCGCCGCGATTGGCCGGGGTATCGGCCGAAGGCGTATACTCCACCTCCACCACGATCTGCTCACCCGGTTCCAATTCGACGGTTTCATCGGGAACCCCCACCAATTCGAGTTCTCCGACATAACCATCGTCGCCTGCTCGAAGTTCGATGGCGCGGACTTCGAGTGGCTCGTCGTCGTCGATATTGGTCAACGTCAGCGTCTCCACGCCGGTGGTGCCCACATCGACCGAGGAGAAGGCGACCTGAGTAGGGCTCGCCTGGATCTCTCCGACATTCCCCGCGGTAACCCCATTGCTGCCACACCCCAACGAAAAGAGGATCGCAATCGCCAGCACACTCGCCGCCGTCATCATCTGCTTTGTCATTCTCTGCACTCGCCGTCAGAAAAAACGCTATTAATACTGATGCCAAAATTTCGTCGACACGCCGCTCTTCATCTGCGGTCTACAGCCGCCGCAATTTTCGCCAGATTCATCCTGGCCAACTGCAAAAATTGGCCATTGAACCTACACCATAGCGAATCCCCCCGACAAATTAAACGACTCTCGGCTCATCTGACGTCGGCCAGCTTCACCGCTCAAGGGCTCTGAGCAAGACTCGACATCGCGCCACGTCATCGCCGTCGGCCTTGTCGCCGGCTGCGACCACTGCCTGGAGATGCTTTCTGGCCCGTTGTTTTCGCCCTTTTTTGAGCAACGCCTCCCCCAGACGAGCCTGAATGACCGGCTTTCCCGGAGCCAGTAAGTGAGCGGCGCCGAGGTGTTCGATGGCCTCGGCAAAGCGATATTCTTCGAGCGCCATATCGCCCATAATAAGCCTGACCAGCACGCGATCTTCGTCGAGGGCCAGAACCCCTCTTCCGGCCACCTGAGCCCGGGAGAATAGGCCGTTTCGATACAGGCGAAATGCCTGCGCCTCCAGGTTGAGCATCGTCTCGGAGTCGATCCCGAAGATCTCGGACATCTTCGCCCCCTCCCGGAGTCGGCCGATCATCTGAGCGACGAACTCCCGGTTGTCCATATTGATCTCTTCTGCCTCTTGTCGCTGTTCCATATCACTGCCTCCTGTAGATATATCGCCGTACCGACTCAATGGTCTCACCTTGCCGAGCGCTCATACCCGCAAATTCTGAATCACCGCCTTCGACGTATCGTGCATGGCCTGCGAGAATTGGGTCATCATACTAAAGAGCTGGTTGATCTGCTGGAGCTCATTTTGGATTGCCATCATCATCCCCTGGCGCTCGTCGGCATCGAGATCGGACATGGCCTCCTGAAATGCGTCCGGATCGTTTTGCAGAAGATCGACCATCTCGCCGACCTCCGGGCTTTCGCCATCTCCGGTGGACGCGATATCGGCGCCGGGATCGGCGTCGAGGTCTGCATCGCTGAGATCGCCGACCTGACCGTCACCGACGGGACACCACGCTCCCGCTTCGACATCCAGATCAGCCGGCACCGTCGCGGTGCCGAATTCGGCATAACTCGACGAGATGACGCTGTGGAAATCATCGATTATATCACCGACCTGATCGGCGATCTTCTCCGATGATAGATGAGGGTTAATCGCCGCTGAATTGGCCCCTTCCACGGAATTACTAAACTCCTGAAACTCCCGCTCCAACGCTCGCATCTCCCCTTCCAATTGCATCGCCGCTTGCGGGTTGTCGGCGTCGGCGATCTGTTGGGCCAGATCTTCGAGCCTCTCATTGAGCGCGGTCTCCACATTCTCCACGTGAGCCGCAAGATTGGGATCCATATCTTCCAATCGCTCCGTATTGACCGGATCGATATCAAGATTGACGTTAGGGCCTGCTCCTACTCCGCCTATATTGCTCATAATCACTCTCCAGTCGTCGTGAGATTCGGGGCCTCATCTTTGCGATTGACGCGGCGGCGATGCCCCTTTCGCCGTCACTCTTCGCCCGTTCATTTCTATTTTCGACGATTTGCCCCATTTCTTGCGTAATTTCTGAAATACTTTGTCCCACCGCCTCGTTTATCTGCCCCTGCCTCACTGCGGATTCGCTTAATTGGCGCCGTTTTATCGCTGCCCCCCTTGGCCTCTGATAGCCCACCTATTATGAATGGATCTCCACTACTTCCCCGGGATAAACCGTGAAGAAATACAAACTCAAACGACCGTCGGCGACATCGAGCCATCTCGACTACGACCGAGATCTCAACGAGCAGCAGCGCCAGGTGGTGGAAGCCGGCACCGGCCCCCTTCTGGTGATCGCCGGGGCCGGCTCGGGCAAGACCCACACCCTGACCTATCGCATGGCCCACCTCGTCGATCGCGGTGTGGACCCGAAAAATATTCTGCTCCTGACATTTACCAATCGCGCCTCCCGGGCGATGACCTCCCGGGCCTCGCAACTGGTGGGCGTCAACGTCACTCGCCTGTGGGGTGGCACGTTTCACTCCACGGCAAATCGGATCCTTCGTCGCCACGCCGACCGCCTCGGCTATCCCAGCGACTACACCATCATCGACCGAGAAGACGCCTCGACGTTGATGAAAGCCTGCACCAGTGATGCCGATGTGGGCCATTTACAAAAGCGCTTTCCGAAGGCGCGAATGCTGGTCAATCTCTTTAGTCTATCCCGAAATACGGCGCGCTCTGTCGGCGAGGCTTTAGAAGAGCGCTATCCCTATTTTTCCCATCTCTACACGCCGATATCGAAGATTTTGGGCCTTTATGAGGTGCGAAAAAAGCAGATGGGCCTAATGGATTTCGACGACCTCTTAATCAACTGGTCCCGCCTGCTCACCGACCACGACGACGTGCGCCGCGTGCTGGCCGGGCGCTTCGAGTATATTCTGGTCGACGAATACCAGGATACGAATCATATCCAGGGCGTGATCGTCGACCAGATGGCCTCGGTCCACCACAACTTGATGGTCGTCGGCGACGACTGCCAGTCGATCTACGCTTTTCGCGGCGCCGATTACCGCAATATTCTCGAATTTCCAGAGCGCTATCCCGAATGCCGAGAATTTCGGCTGGAGACCAATTACCGGTCGACTCCCCAGATTCTGGAGCTGGCCAACCGCTCGATCGCCCATAACGACAAACAATACGAAAAAACGCTCCGCGCCTCGCGCCCCGAGGGCCCGATGCCGGCCCACGTACATCTGCGCGATGCCAACCAGCAGGCGGCCTTCGTCTGTCAGCGCATTCTCGAGCTTTTAGACGAGGGCCTGGCCCTCGAAGATATCGCCGTATTGTACCGCTCCCATCACCATTCAATGGAGCTACAGGTGGAGATGACGCGCTGTGAGATTCCCTTCGTTGTGCGTTCGGGACTGCGGTTTTTCGAACAGGCCCATATCAAAGACGCCCTGGCCTACCTTCGCTTTTTGTACAACTGCCGGGATGAATTGGCTTTTTTGCGCCTCGTCCGACAGTGGTATGGCATCGGCCAGAAGCGAGCCGGCGATATATGGATGTACCTCGACAGCCAGCCCGACGCCCTGGCGGCAGTGGAGAGCGAAAAATTGGCCAGCAGTCTGCCCGGACGCGCGGCGAAATCCTGGAAAAATGCATCGAAATTGCTCACCGATCTGCGGGAAATGCGCCTCGCTGAGCGGCCGGACACCCTCCTGGGCGCTCTGTTGGACAGTGATTTTACAGATCATATCCATTCGACATTCGAGAACGCCGACAATCGAATCAGCGATCTGGAACAACTGGCAAATTACGCCGCTCAATTCGACTCGCTGGACAGCTTCCTCGGCGAGATTAGTCTTCTGTCCGGTATCTCGGGACAGGAGATCGGCGTTGGCGCTGGCGAGGACGACGAATATGTCTGTTTGAGTTCTGTGCACCAGGCAAAGGGGTTGGAGTGGACGGCCGTATTCGTCCTTAATCTGGCTCACGGGGAATTTCCCCACCGCCGGGCCATGGAGGAAGACGAGGGCCTCGAGGAGGAGCGCCGACTCTTTTATGTCGCTACCACAAGGGCTCGAAACGAGTTGTATTTATGTCATCCGCTGACCGGTTCGATGCGCGGCGGGGGACCGGTGGTGCAGCGGGAGTCGCAATTCGTCGAGGAAATTCGCGACGAATGCGAGCGAAAAGGCGGCGAGCTGCCCTGGGAGGAATGGCGAATCGAGGGACCTGGTGTAGCCTGAGCTTGACACATTAGACCGGGGGGTTGCATCGTATGCGGCGGTTACTTCCTGCCCTTATTACGCGCGAGAGTTCACTCGATGTTTGGATTTCCTCTCCTGATTATCGTCATCGCCGCTTTGATCGCCACGGGACTCGCGGCAGTCGGTTTGCGCCTCTTTTTTCGCCTCCTCGAACCCGTATCTTCGGTCACCAATCTACCGACCGGTGAGCAAACCCCCGGTGGGGAATAATCGAAAAAGGAGTTTGTGATGAGTCTGAATTTCTTGGATCTTCGCGGGGCTTATACGGCATTGATTACGCCGTTTTCCGATTCCGGTGACGTCGATCTCGCTGCCTTAAGAGGCCTGGTTCGCCGCCAGATAGATGGGGGCATCTCCGGGCTGGTCCCCTGTGGTACGACGGGCGAGGCAGCGACGATGAGCGAGCGAGAACGGCTCACCGTCATTGAAACCGTCGCCGACGAGGCCGGCGAAGACGTATCGATCATCGCCGGCACCGGCACCAATAATACAAACCAGACCGTCGCCTTTACCCGCCGCGTCGCTCAAATCGACGGCGTCGACGCAGCTTTAGTGGTGGTTCCCTACTACAACAAACCGGGCCAGGAAGAGATGCTTCGGCATTTCCGCACCGTCGCCGACGAAGGTGGTCTGCCGGTCGTCTTGTATAATGTGCCGAGCCGCACCGGTGTCAGCCTCGACGCCCCGACTGTCACCAAACTTGCCGAGCACAATGCCATTGTCGGGATCAAAGAGGCGTCTGCCGATATGGCCCTGGACAGCCAGATTCGCGCAGGCACACCCGACGATTTTGTCCTGTTGTCGGGTGATGATTTCACCACCTTCCCACTCATCGCTATCGGCGGTCAGGGTTGCGTATCCGTGGTCTCCAATTTATGTCCTGGCGATATGAGCGCCATGTGCGACGCGGCATTGGAGGGGGATTTTGAGAAAGCCCGAAAGATCCATCTGGCGATTCAACCTCTGGCCCGGGCGCTATTTCGAAAGCCCAATCCCATCCCCGTCAAAATTGCAGCTCACCAGCTCGGGTGGTGTGGTCCCACTCTTCGCGGTCCGCTCTATGAACCCGGTGATGAATTCAAAGAAATGGTGAACGACGCGCTGACTGCCTACGGGCTGCTATAGCGGGTTAACCTCAGGGAATCCCTTTTATGTCTACGATTCGAATCGCCGTTATCGGCGCCGCCGGGCGAATGGGGAGCTCCATTCTTGAAAACGCCGCGGCTCGCGATGATCTCGAGATTTCGACGGCCATCGTCAGTCCCGACCACAGCGGGGATTCCATACTGAGCCCTGCCGAAGTCGAGGCCACCGACGACCTGGACACCCTGGCCGGCGCCGACGTGGCCGTCGACTTTTCGGCGCCCTCGGCATTTGTCGATGCCGCCTGTCGTTGCGCCGAGCTCGAAATCCCCCTGGTCTCGGGCACTACCGGACTGACTGCCGAGCAATGGGCTACCGTCGACGAGGCAAGTCGAAAAATAGCGCTTTTATACGCCGCCAACTTCTCGGTGGGCATCAACCTTCTTGCCAATCTGGTCCAGCGAGCGGCCTCGGGATTCGGCGACGCCGTCGATATCGAGATCTTCGAGGCTCACCACCGCCACAAAGTCGACGCGCCGTCGGGAACGGCAAAGCTCCTCGCCAGGGCCGCCGCTAAAGGCCGCAATCTCGACCTCGACGAGGTGGCCAGATGGAGCCGCGAGGGACATACGGGGCCCCGCTCCGATGATGAAATCGGGTTTCAGGTCCTGCGCGGCGGCGATATCGTCGGCGAACATACCGCCTATTTTTGTGTCGACGGCGAGCGACTCGAATTGACTCACCGAGCCACTGATCGCGGCATCTTCGCCCGCGGTGCGCTCCGTGCTGCGAAGTGGATCGTCGGCCGCCCGGCCGGACGGTATGAAATGAGTGATATGTTATTTGGGGAGTGACGCTCCGAGCCTCCGGCTTTCGAGACACTACTGCTTTGCTTAGCCGCTGCGGTGTGTTGACCTGCCAACCGAAAGTTAGTATTCACTAACTAAGCGTTGTATAAGTTCAAACCGTTTATTATATCCCGGAGATAAGAGATGTCTGACAATCCAGTCACCGTCGAAAAAACCGATACCGTTGCCACTGTCACCATCGATCGCGAGGAGCGACGAAACGCTTTATCGCAGGGCACAGTGCACGACTTGACCGCTGCGTTCGGCGACCTCAGTGGCGACGAACAGTTGCGGGCCATTGTCCTGACCGGAGCTGGTGATAAGGCCTTTTCCTCCGGCGGCGACCTGGGCGACCAACAATCCGGTGGCGGGCCGCTGGGAATGCATAAAGGACGCGGTGGATTTGCAGATCTTTTGCTGGCCATGAATCGCTGCTCAAAGCCGATCATCGCCCGCGTCAACGGCAAGGCATTGGGCGGAGGATTCGGGTTGGCTCTAAACTGCGATCTGGCTGTCGCCGCCAGCCACGCCCAGTTCGGAACGCCGGAGATAAAAGTCGGCCTATTTCCGATGATGATCACCGCCGTCATTCAGCGCAATCTCGCCCGCAAGCACGCCATGGAACTAATGCTGACCGGTGAGCGTATCGGCGCCGATCGAGCGCTTGAGATTGGAGTCGTCAACCGGGTAGCCGACGAGGGTGAGCTCGACGCCGCGGTCGACGAGTTGGTGAGTAAAGTCGCCTCCTTTTCGCCGGCCATTCTGGGGCTTGGAAGACAGGCGTTTTACGACACCCAGGATATGAATTTTGAGGAGGCTCTGCGGGCATTGCAGAGCGAGCTTACGATCAACACCCTTGCCGAGGATGCCGCAGAAGGGATCATGGCCTTTATGGGCAAGCGCGAACCGGAGTGGAAGGGTCGCTGATAGCTTACCTGGCCTCCCGCGGGATTGCGCGGCCACCGACGAGCGACTACGCTCCGAGCGCGACGCCGCGATCTACGGGAGGCGACTAAATGTCCGGTGACCACAGTGAACAAGAAAATGACCAGGGGTGGCTTCGCCTCGAATTGCTGACGACCCGACCCGACACCGACGCTGCCCATCTGGTTCAGATCGGCGCGCTGGGAATCGAGGTTCAGGACGATCAGACGTTTATGGACGACGAGGAAGTGGCGCCGGTTCCCGACGGCATAAGCCGCCTCATCGCCTTCTTCGACGTCGATATTCCCACCGCCGAGTTGCGGCGACGAGTCGAGCGCGATCTCGACGAGGTCGAGCTCGTGTCGCTGGCTCAATATACGGATCGAAGTTGGGAGACGGCCTGGATGAAATATTTTGAGGCCATCGAGTTGTCTCAGCGGGTGGCCGTCGGCCCTCCCTGGGACCAGCCCGAAGCTCCCGACGACGGACTGGCCATTGTCATTGAACCGGGGATGGCCTTCGGTACGGGCACTCACGAGACGACACGTCTATGTGCCCGGATCATCGATGAGATTCTACAGGGGCGCCAGGTGGCCAACCTGCTCGACGTCGGCTGTGGATCGGCTATTTTGTCGATGATCGCCGCCGGTCTTGGGGCAACTCATGTCGTTGGAATTGACGTCGACGCCACGGCCATCGAAGTAGCGCAGGCCAATATCGAAAAAAATGGGTATTCTAACGATCAGATCGAGCTTTCGACTCGACCTCTTGCCGATTTTGACGAGAAATTCGAGGTCGTCGTGGCGAATATCCTGGCGCCGATTTTATTGGAGCTTCGCGAGTCTCTCTTCGATGTCGTCGCCGCCGGTGGTGACCTCGTCTTGAGTGGGATATCCGCAGAACAGCTCGACGATATGCGAGCGGCGTTCAAAAGCGATGATTTCGCAGAGGTCGACTGCCGAGTCGATGGCGACTGGGTGGCACTTCATCTGCGTCGAGACACGGAATAATACGTTTTAAATAGGAGAACCGATGCGACGTATCGACGTTCCCCGCGCGCTTTTATTGGACCGACAACCAGGCGACGACCTGCTTTTGCCCGACGAGCAGGCCCATTATTTGCGCGATGTCTTGAGGCTCGAGACGGGCGACGAGGTAGAGCTCTTCGACGGCGAGGGAACCATCGTTCGCGGCCGGCTGGCAGCGGTGGGCGATGAAGTTCGCCTGAAGATCAACAAACTGCGCGACAGCGAGCGCGGTGAAAGTCCGCTTACCTGCGTGCTATTTCAGGCGATCCCAAAGGGCAAGCGCTGGAAGTGGATCTTGGAGAAGGCAACTGAATTGGGCGTGGACTCAATCGTTCCACTGGAGACGAAGCGAACGGTAGTGCAAATCCCAAAACAGCGTCTGAAACGTCGGCGAAAGCGATGGAATAAGATCGTCTCCTCAGCAGCCCGGCAATCGGAGCGCACCGTTGTACCCACGATTTCAGATCCGCTTTCTATCGAAGAAGCCCGCAAGGAGCCGCCGCGTGATATCGACCTGGTAGCCCATCCGGGCGGCGATGCCGAGACGCCTCAGCAACTCCTGGACGCCATCGACGATCCCGTCGACTCCGTGGGAATCTGGATTGGCCCCGAAGGTGGTTTTAATGAAGATGAGGTCCAGACCATGGTCGATGCCGGCATGAGTCGCATCAGCCTCGGCCCGCGAATTCTACGCGCCGATACGGCCGGCATCGCTGCCCTGGCCCTGGTCCAGGCCGCACGAGGCGACCTGGGACCAGGACAAGCTGAGATCAGTCAAAGCGAATGACCGCGGGGGTCATCGTGCCGCTGGTGTTCCAGTCGCCCACCAGAGGCTTATCGTCGGAGCGCCCGTAGTTGAAACTGTGGTCGGCGCTTCCACCGCCGAGCGAATTTTTGAGATGCCAGGTGCTTCCGCGCACCACGCCCGGCGTCCACTGTCCATTTGCATTCCAATCGCCGGCCACTGGCTCATCGCCAGATTGTCCGTAATTAAAACTGCGGTCAGCACTTCCGCCGCCCAGCGAGTTTTTGAGGTGCCAGGTGCTTCCGCGCACCACGCCCGGCGTCATTTTGCCGTCGCCATTCCAGTCGCCGACTACCGGCGTGTCTCCTGATTGTCCGTATTTAAACGTGTGGTCAGCGCTTCCACCACCCAGTGAATTTTTGAGGTGCCAGGTATTTCCACGGACGACTCCCGGTGTCATTTTGCCGTCGCCGTTCCAGTCACCGACCACCGGCGTGTCTCCCGATTGCCCGTAATTGAAACTTGTGTCGGCGCTTCCGCCGCCATGAGAATTTTTGAGATGCCAGGTACTCCCGCGGACGACGCCCTGGGTCATCTGGCCGTCACCATTCCAATCGCCGGCAATTGGCGTGTCACCGGAACGCCCGTAATTATAGCTGATATCGGCGCTTCCACCGGCCGTCGTATTTCGAAGTAGCCAGCCCGAGTCACTGGAGCCCGATGGGGGTGACGACGGCGACTGGCCGGCCATCTGCAACAAGTCGGAGATACGGCTCAACAAATTGGTGCCGGGACAGGCCGTCCACTGACCGGGCCATTCCCGATGGCCCTGAACGCGACTTCGGTTCAGGGGAATTGAATAGCGCTGATGGGTCCAACGCATGATATCGGCCGCCGCCGTCATCTGTGTCTGCGACGGGGTTTGAGAGTCAAAATTTCCGATCAATGAAATGCCGACATTGCCCGTATTCTGGCCGATGGCGTGGGCGCCAGTGCGCTGCGAGGAGGAGCGCCCCTGAAAGATGGACCCGCTCTGGCTGACGACGAAATGATAGCCGATATCGCACCAGTCGCGATTGTCGATGTGAAAGGCCTGCATCTGCCGCATCCGGGCGGCCGGATTTCCTCCGTCGGTGCTCGGACTCTCGGTGTGGTGAATCGTCATTCGATATGGACTGTGGCTGTAGCCACAGACTTTATTGGGATGCCGGGCATTCCAGCCGTGTCGGGAGATGACCATCGACGACGGAGCCACAGCCTGGTGAACCGTACCAATTTCGCCGTCATCATCTCCGGTATCAACCGACGACTCCAGTGGAAGTTCCCGGGTCAAGACCTCGGGATTGCCCTGCACTTCGTCATAAAACTCGAGTGTAAGCTGCTCGAGACCGTCGCCGGAGCGAAGTTCGAGCTCCTCGCCTTTTTCATCGAGAAAAATTCGTCCCACATGATAGGTATCTTCGCTCCAGGTGACATCGACGTCCGCCCAGGAACCCCAGGCGCCATCGAGGTGACGGACCCGGTACTGTAAGGCGCCCGAAAGCTCACCGTCCATCAGGAGCCCGACCTGATGAAATTGGCTATCCTCCGGCGCAAAACTGGCCACGCCCTCATCGAAGGCGTCGACACCGGTAGTGGTAATTCGCTCCCAGTGCATATCACCGTGCTCTGCTTCCGCAGCATCAATCTCATCGGGCGTGTCGTCGGCCTGCTCTTGACCACAGGCAACGGCGAACGCCGCGGCCAGCGATACCGTCACATAAATCCACCAATTATTCTTCATCGAAGCTCTCCCACAATAGAAACCAATCGAGTTATTGCTTACGAGAGCATCGTTAACGCAACCATCGTGCCAACGGCGATGTCGCGTTTAGATGAGCTAAACCCAGCCGCGAGTATCTCCAACGCGGAGACAAATCACCCCAAATATCAGCGGCGATAGGACAATGTGGCACAATACGTCGCACATCATCGAGCCGATCGCTGGCAGACTCCCCTATACGGCGTCACCCTGCATCCGGGAAAGCGAGGAGTCGGCGGCGAGGACGTCGCAGACCACCTGGGCGAGATTGTCGCCGATATCAATGCCGTTGGTTTCGTGTTTAACCGTATTGCAGGTAACGATATCGGAGACACCGGCGTTTTTGAGCTCGTCCAGGGCATCTTCTACGAAGAGCCCGTGGATGCCCACGCAACTGGGCGCACTAAGACCGATATCTTCCAGATGACGCACCGCTTCAATCATGGTCCGTCCGGTGGAGATGATATCGTCGACAATCACGGCCTGACGCGTCGCATCCACGGCAGTGTCGCTTCCAGTGATCTGGACGTCGTAGTCACCGTGGCGGACCTTATCGAAGATAATGGAGGGAAACCCCCCGGCGTCACACACTGCGGAAACCCATTGCTCGGCCTCCTCGTCGGGCCCGACGAGCAGCGGCCTGTCGACGTATTCGTCTATCCAGTGGGCAATGGGCTCGGCAGCACGCACGATTCTGGTGGGAATCGAATATAGATGATCGAGCGCGCTGTGGCGGTGAAGATGTGGCTCCACCGTGACCAGCCAGTCGAAAGCGCCCGACAAAAGATTTCCAAAATAACTGCTGGTCAATCCCTCGCCGGCCTGAAACCGCCCATCCTGCCGCATATAGGCCAGATAGGGAGCCACCAGGCCCACCCGACGGGCCCCCAGATCGCGAACAGTGTCGGCGATATAAATAAGGGGCAACACTTTTTGGTTGGGCCGGTCGAGACTGCAGACGACGAGAACCTCGCGATCATCGACGGCGGAGTCGATGCGCACATAGGTTTCACCGTCGGGAAAACATCGCGTTTCCATCTGCGCCAGGTCGCCGTCGATGCAACGAGCCAGCTTTGCAGCCCGGTCCATCTCCCCCGCAATTGAGACGACAAGAGGTTTCGTCATAAAGTCCTCCAATTCGAAAAATCGTATTTTTCTGCACAACGTCAAACTTTAACGCACGGACCGGACCACTCGCAACGAAGATCTCGGGAATGTACTGTGGGCGCCGATCTCCGGCGGCACAAAGGGTTACGGCGACGAGCTGTTTTCTGTCGACCGTCTCGCGTATAGTCCAGCTTGGACTTGTCAGGCCGCGTGTCCCGTCCAACATTAAACGGTACTACGATCGCGCCACCAGATAAGCCCGGAGAAATGGCTGGCCACGGATCTGGTCTTCGCTTAGCTCCGGGATGCTTGCGAACTGGACGAAAAAAGAACCCATCATGTCCCGACTCTTGGTCCTAACCCCAATCCAGGCTGTTTTATTCGCGGTCTGTACACTTCTGGTCTTGAGCGCATTTCCTCTTTCGGCTGACGCCCAGATCTATGTGTATCCACAGCGTCCGACGCAGTCGAACGTCCGTTATTTCGACTTTGAGTGGTATCACAAAGATATCGATATCGGCCCCGAAGCCGACGGCGATGAACCGGAGGCCGGACAGCAGTCGTGGCGGGAGTCGCTGGCGCGCTCATTTTCAGCGGTCAGCCCCGACGATGTGGACGAAGAGCATTTTGATCCCTGGCAGCGGCCGCGACGCCACGGAATCGCCGATTTCCACAGCGTGGCTGCCCCGCCGGCGCGCTATAGCGATTTCCCAGACCCCAGCGAGGATACGGGCACTGAACGACCAGATCCGGGACGGATCACCGACGATGATGCCGAAGAACCGGCACAGACGGTGCAAGATGTATTTGAAACCTCCGATCTATGGGATCGGCGCGGCGGGGTGCGCCTATTTTTCTACGAGGCAGAACGAGATATAGCCGAACGAGCGGCGGCCTATATTCAAACCACCTATCGGGAGCTCGTGGAGACGTTTCGCTACGTTCCCTCTCGGACCCTCCCGTATATTTTGTACAACAGCTATCAGGAGTTCTTGCAGACCAATATCTTCCCCGTCCAGGAAGGTGTGCTGGGAGTGACCGGTCGAGCCGATCTGGATCTGGTGCTGCCCTATTTCGGTGACCATCGCCTCTTTCAGCATATCTCGACCCACGAGATGGTTCACCAATTTCAGATCCAGAAAGGGCGGGAAGTCGCCCAGGCGGCCGGTGTCGCCGGTGACCCGATGGATCGCATGCCGCTGTGGTTTATCGAAGGGATGGCCGAGTACTACGCCCTCGACGGCCTCGACGATGAAGCGGAGATGCTCACCCGCGATCTCCTGCTCAACCCCGATCCGCGGCGGGGCTATGTGATGCTCGACTTTTTCGAGGATCGGCCATTTAGCCAGTTGTGGACCTATAAGATTGGCCAGACTCGGATCGCCTTTTTAGAGGAGTTTTATGGCGAGGGCACCGTCCAGGATGTCTTCGAGCAATCGCATCGACTGCTCGGTTCACGGGATGCGGCACGCACTCCGCTGACCTTTCGCGCTCTGCTCGTCGACATCACCGGCGACCGGGCGCGCACTATCTCCGCTAATTTCGAGACCTGGTTAAAGCGCCGCTCCTACACCAGTTATCTCGACTCCGAGCAGGACTCTCCGGACGTGCGCTTTCACGACGGCTCCGAGGGCATCATGCAGACGATGACCTCTTCGCCGGACGGTCAACTGGTGATGTACCGCTCCATCCAGCCCAATACCGGCCAGGTGCGTCTATACCTGACCCACGCTGACGACCCGAGCCAACACCGCAAGATAGCGGGAGATGGAACGCCCGGCGTGGAATCACTTCATCCCGTCGGTCCTCGCAACTTCGACCTCCACCAGGACCAACTCGCGTATATCGCCCGCTCTAAGGGAAGAGACATCCTGTATCTGGAGCAAATGCGCGGCCACGGTACAGACGAGGATGCTCCAGGGCGGCTTCGAACTCGAAACCAGATGGGCTACGACCTGGGCGAATTCGACCTGCTGGCCGCGGAGTCCCCGGCCTTTTCTCCTGACGGCAACCGCATTGCCTTTATCGGCCTCGACGAAGATGGCCAAAAAGATCTCTATCTTTTCGAAGCGCTGGACGACGGCGATTTTATCGTCACTCAGCTCACCGATAATCCCCGGGCAGAACGCGGCGTCACCTGGGGAGATGACGGCATCCTCTACACCTCGGATGCCACGGCCCACGGCTACTACAATTTATTTCGAATCGATATCGACGCCGGACTCGGCGCGCCGGAGCGACTTACCTTCGAGGAGCGCGATCACTTCAACCCACGGGCGATGCCCGACGGTCGGATCTTTTTCGGGGCCTACGACGAATCCCGCGCCAACCTCTACGAGTTGAGCAACCGCGGGATCGTCCAGCGCACCGATATGGTCACCGGACTATTCGAGGCATCGCCCGGCCCCGACGATACCCTGTGGGCCAGCTTCCACCACCGCGGTCAGCGTCAGATGGTGCGAATGGAGTACGACAATCTGCTCGAGCGCGATATCGACACGGATACAAACCACAATCTCGACGAGCTCGATCCCTTCCCCACTCTGTCGCTCGACGAGGCTGAGCGCTACCGGGCTACCGACCTCGGCAACTGGCGGCTAAACAACGTCTTCGGGGTCCTCGGCGCCAGCAGCGGCGGGGTATTCGGGCAGTTGATGTTGCTGACAAATGATCGGCTGCGAAACCACGCCTTCTTCGTCAACATCCTCGCCTTCGGGGATCTCGAAAACACAGTGGCCGACTTTTTATATCTCAACCAATCGCGCCGACTCATCTGGGGCGCCGGTGCATTTCAGGACGTGCGCTACCGCATCGATCGCACCTTTGAGGGAGCTGACGAGACGCCGGACCGCTTTTTGTCTGGAGAGCGCTTTTATGGTGGACGGGCCTCGCTTCGCTATCCCTTTAATCGCTTCACCTTTATCCAGGGCGACCTCGCCGTCGGTGGAGTCACCTTCTTTTTGCGCGATATTGAACGAGAACGCCTCGGAGATCAGGGAGACGCCGCTGACGTCGATTTTGTCGACATCTGGGAAGAGACCCACGACGAACACCGATTTCAGGCATCTCCATCGCTGAGCCTGGGCTATAATACAATCCGCCTGCATCCCGGCACCGGGCCCATCGACGGCTCCTCGGCATTATTGAGTTCCACGCTCGACGTTCAACCCTTCGACGAAGAGGTCCACGGCACGGTCCGCCTCGACGCGGAGCGGTATTTCCCGATCTATGATCGGATCAACTTCTCATTGCGCGGAGGAACGGGGACCAGCTTTGGTGGTGATTTAAAGCGGCAATTCTTTTTGTACAGCTTTGACACCCTGCGCGGCGTCGAATTCGGCGATACGGACTATCTGTTGGGCGACCTATTTTTCTTCTCTAAAGCCGAGCTTCGATTCCCGCTCAATTTCCTGGTCCGGGTACCCATTATCGACGTCGAGGGAATGGTGGGCGCCGACTTCGGCGGCACCGGTGAGGACTTTCAGGATCTCTGGAACTGGCGCGCATTCTCCCCGGTAGTGGGACTGAACCTCGGACTGGGGCCACTCGTATTTCGCCTCCACTTCGCCCGCCCCATCGATATCGGCGCCCCGCGGCTTCCCCGCGGCGGAAGCTGGATTACCAATCTATCTCTGGGCTGGCGCTACTGGTGAGAACCGTCATGTGGCCACCTCCAATTGCCCCCCTCAATGCCTACCCTACAGGGCGCGCAACGATCTGCTTTCGAAGCTAGACCAGTTGCCGTCCTTGACGGAAAAACAACCTTGCTATTACAACTTGTCGGGCTTTCCCCCATCAGTTTCCCGCTCGGAGGTTATTCCGTGTCAGATCCAATCGAGATCCTGGAGCGAAGGCTCAAGGCAGTCCTCGACCGAAAAGCGACAACGCGGGGGTTACATTTTTTCTGCCAGATCGGCGGATACGATGATCCCCTCGGTATAATCACCTTTCAACTCTCTGGCTCCGGCCAGGTTCTACTCAGTTGGCGTCAGGGTCCAGAAGAAGTCGATCTGTGGACGCTGCAATTCACCGACGAGGACTACCACCAATTTATCCGCCTCTTTTTGACCTATCCATTCTGGAAGACCAGTCCACCGCGCCGTGGGCGCGAGGACGACGAGCTCAACGTCCACGTGCGGATATCGGCTCAGGATGTCGGCACCTATCAGGGCGTCCAATTCTGGAGCGGAGACCTCGACGAATACCGGATGTTGCGTAAATTGATCGTGCCGCTGTGTAAGCTGATTCAAAACGTCAGTCACGACACAATTACCGACGACGATTTCAAAGAGCTGCTCTCCGAGTGAACCCACCTGATTTCGATATTCGATATCTCTTCGTGGCGATCGCCGTCGCCCTCGTCGCGACGGCCTGTGACGATGCGGAGCCGCCGGATGTCGACGATGAGTCCCAGGTTCAGCAGATCGAGGCAAGTGCCGCCGCCGTGGACGACGAAGTCCACCAGCTAAGAGATAATGCCGAGCTTCACCTCGACGAAGCTCAACAGCGTATCGAAGAGGCGATCGAAGCGGCAGACGACCTCGCCGAGGAATCCCTCGAACTCAGCGATCCATGACGGCGACCACTTCCAGGTGAGCCGTGCGGGGAAATAAGTCGAAAAAACTCAGCTCCTGCAGCCGCCAACCAGCTCCGGCGAGCGTTTTTAGATCGCGCGCCAGGCAGGCGGCATCACAGGAGACGTATATTATTTGTCCCTGGCGCTCCGAGGAGGCCAACTGCCGTGCCACCTCGGCAGCTCCTTCGCGCGGTGGATCCAATACCAGCACCTCAAAGGGCTCGGCGAGCACTTTGGCGACCGCATCTGGGTCGTCGAGATCAGCGACATCAAAGCTCAGGTGATCGATATCTTCGGCCAGCTCAGCAATTCGACGCGCTGTCTCTACGGCTCCGCGACTCATCTCGAAGCCGACGAGCCGCTCCGCATTCTCGGCAAGCGCAAATGAGAAATTACCGGAGCCACAATATAGCTCCAATATCCGCGGGTTCTCCCATCCCTCGGCAACTCGCTGCGCGACATGAGCTACCAGCCGGCGATTTATCTCTTTATTGGCCTGGCGAAATCGTCCCGATTCCACCCGCATTCCCTCCACTGGAGGCTGGGCAAGGACCTCGGCAATATCCACGGTGGTATCACCGATGACGTAGTAATTTTCCTCCTCGTCGAGCAACTCGGCACCGCGCACACCCGTTCCCTGGTCGATATGCCGGGCTATCTCCTCGAGATGAGGGCGCTTGATACGCTCGCCGCTGCCCAATTCGATCAATAAAACGGCACCCCCATCACCTGTGGTTTCAATGCCGATATCGGCGTTGCCGAGGATCGAAAGGACACCACTGAATTCGGCGATGGCGCCGTCGATCTCCGATCGCGCAACCGGGCAGCGATCGAGCTCCAC
>SKQC01000053.1 GCA_007119175.1 Myxococcales bacterium
ACCTGGTTGTCGATGATGATGTCGACGACTGCCTGAAGGTCACCGTAGTCATTGGGCGGATCCTGACTGTTGTTCTCGGTGGTGTTGTTCTCCGTGGTGTTATTTTCGGTGGTGTTATTCTCAGTGGTGTTGTTTTCGGTGGTGTTGTTTTCGGTGGTGTTGTTTTCAGTGGTATTATTCTCGGTGGTGTTGTTTTCGGTGGTGTTGTTTTCGGTGGTGTTGTTTTCGGTGGTGTTATTCTGGTTGCCTTCGGGATCGTCGTCGTCTCCGCAGGCCAGTGGGGGGGGCGAAAAACATCAGCGATAGCAGACAAGCAAGGGTAAGAATTCGTCGCATCTTGGCTCTCCGTTTTGTGGGGGGTCACACCTCAAGACCGAACGTCCGCCGGTGACCCTAGAGGACGAGAGCCGATGGAGGCAAGTGGGTGGCAGAGTCCGATGGGCCGGGCTAGGTGCGAGTGCTTGCGGGATTGTACAGGGGAGCTAATTTGTCGAAATCGAAAGCCACGACGGCCGCGAATTGAGAAATCGCGCAAAAAATCCTGGAGATCGTCGATAATAGAAAAGGTGGGGGGCAGCCCGGCGCTAATAGGTGGGCGAAACGACGACTTGATCTCTTAAGGAGGCCAACGTGTTCAGCGGAGTCAAAGACGCGGTAAGCGGCGCAAAAGATGCCGTCAGCGATATCGCCAGTGGGGCGGCCGACGTCGGACGGGCCGCAAAAGATGTGGCCAATGAAGGGTTTGGGCTGGTCCTCGAGCGCGATATCTTCGAGCTCGACAGCCTCAAAGGGATGGTTCGAGGAGCTGCCGAGGTGCTCACTGCTCAGCGCACGATGGGAAGCGTCGTCGGCGGTGCACTCGACAGTCTTGGACTGCCGGACTGGACAGCCGATCTGGCCACGGCGGCGGTGGATACGATGACTGGCCGGCCGGACTCGTCGATTCCCCACGTCCTGTCGGCGACCAGCGGGATGGCAGATAAGGCCGGACTCGACGACGCCGCCGATTTTCTCGGTACGGCGAGCGATGTGACGGGAATGGCCGGCGAAGCAGCTCGCTCCGGAGCGCTCAACTATGTGACCGGCAGCGACGATCCCGGCGCTTTATTCTCCAAGATCGACGAGGCCGGCGAACTCGGCAGTCTGGGCAAGATGGCCGGGCAGGCCACGGAGGTGGCCGATCAGGTGGATACCGCCGTCGACACCGCGGAGGCGATGCGCGAGGGCGATGTGGAGACCATGAGCGGTGGGGTCTCGCAGTTGATGGATGCCAATCTGGGAACTCTTGAGGAGTTGATGGCCGACTCCGTGGATCCGGAATTGATCGAGGCGATTCGGGAGGCCATGGCCGCCAATGACGGTCTTTTAGCAGAGGCAGTCGTGGAGGCCGCGGGGGCAGAAGACGAGGAGGTCGGCCTGGGGACGGAGCTCTTTGCCTCCGAGCCGGGACAACAATTGCTGGAGAATGTGGTGGAAGCCGCCGAAGCTCAGGAGAGTCGGCCAGTCGAGGGGGTTGAGGTCGAGGTCCGGTCGGTGGTCTTTGAGATGTCGTTTTCCGTCGAGGGGTTGCTCGATATGGCTTCGTTTAACGCCGACGTGGCCCTGGAAGTCTCTCAGACCCTATTTCAGACCGGCGCGCTGACGGGAGCGGAGGCGGTCAGCGACATCCTGGGACTCGAGGTGCGTGGATGAGCCAGAATTCGGACTTTCAAATAAAGGAGCTCTCATGCCCGTTGGAGAAATAATGGACGATTCCGAGCAAAACGCCTGGGAGGCGACACCGGTCGCAGTGGTGCTGACCATCGAGGAGCAGGCCAGGCAATTTTATTCGGCACGCCGGCTGGGCCGTGCACGCCAGCATTATGAGAAATTGGTGAAGATGCGACCAGAAGTGTCGCAATATTGGATGATGCTGGGGGTGATTTACCGACGCCAGAATCGGCTGGTAAAAGCGCTGACATGCCTGCAGCGGGCCGTTGACCTTGATTCCGGCAGCCGAAATGCGCTGCTAAACCTCGGCGAGTGTCTGGTGCTGGCCGGAAAGCTCGAGGAGGGCGTCGATATCTTGCGGGCGGTCTTCGAAATGGGCTTTGTCGATGGCAAATCGGCTGAAGAACAGGACCAGATGACGAAGAGGGCCGGGGCTCAACTGGCGATGTTGCGCGAGATTGCCCGCTCGGTTCGCGCTCAGATCAGCGGGCGGTGATGGGATTGGACGACAGCCGGCGAGACCGGTAATAAAGGGGGCGAAGTCTTAGCGACCCGCGCGAAGTAGTCGAGATGAGCGAATCAGAAGGATTGAGTAAAAACGCACGCATCGCCATGGGGGTGGCCGGTTTTGTCGTCCTTGCCGGATCGACGCCGTGTATCCTGGCGCTGGTTCGCGACGGATTCGTGGGCACCGCCGATATTGTTGGAATCTTCGGGTTGGCCGGGCTCGTATTATTGGTGCTCTATATCGGAGTACTTCTGCTTTACTATGCGTTTAAATCGCAGAAATAACTCCGGTCTCGCAATTCACCCGCATTTCTCGTCCCCCCTTACAGTTATGGCGGAAGAAGATCTTCAGATCACAAATCGCCTCGTCATCCCCGGCTGGGAGCTGTGGTTTACGGCCTGCCGCTCCGGCGGCCCCGGCGGCCAACACGCCAATAAGGCCAATACGGCGGTGACGCTTCATTGGTCGGTCGACGATAGTTCGGTGCTCAATAAAGACCAGAAAAAACGGCTCCGAAAGCGCCTGAAGCGCAATGTCACCGATGAGGGCGTATTGCAGGTCAGTGCCGCCGATACGCGCAGCCAGCACCGCAATCGAAAGATCGCCCGCGAGCGCATGGCCCGGCAGGTCAAAAAGGGAATCAAAAAGAAAAAACGGCGTATCAAGACCAAACCGACCAGGGCATCAAAGCGGCGGCGACTGAAGCAAAAACGCCACCGGTCGCGGATCAAGAAGTTGCGAAAATCACCGACTCGTGATGACTGGTGACCCACAGCCGTCAACTTGTCTTTGTGGCGTAAGATGAATGGGACCAGATGAAGTCCAATGGATGTGCACAAAAATTCATGCTGGCGCTGGGGCTGGGGTTGGTATTTGTATCACTGCCACTGGTGATTTTGCTGTTCTACGGAATCATCACCGGCGGTCATATATTGGGGTTTTTAATTCCCACGGTGATGCTGTTGATTCCCGCTCTATTCTTGTTGTTTTTCGGCACCCGGGAGCCGAAGGAAAAAACGGTGCGCATCAGCAAGTCTTTAGAGCGCCGGGTATTGCAATTGGCGGCGGTCAACGACGGGGAACTCACGGCGGCCAAGCTGGCGCTGGGCTCACAGTTGCGGGTCGACGAATGCCAGCGGGTCCTGGAGCAATTCGAGGCCATGGGTGTGGCCCACGGCCATATCGGCGCCCAGGGTGAGATGCGCTATACCTTTCCGCAACTGCAGGAGTCGCTTGCCGAGGACGATGATTTTATGCGCCGGTTAAACGAGGAAGACCCCCACGCGGTATTGGATTTTGATCTGGACGAGATCGACGAGGACGTCTTCTCACAGGTGCCTATCGAGCGGCGTGACGACGAGTAAATAATCCGGGGTCGAAGGGGCGACTGTCGGGGATCTTTCTGATTTCCAAGGGGTTGCGAAATAGGAGTTTTCAACTCTTTACTGGAATGATCCTGATTGGCGCTTGTTTTTTTAGGGGAGACCCACTAGGTGTAGTCTCACTGGCGACAATGCCGAGTGTTCGACGAGTCTACGAAGAGTTTTTTCGTAAACTTTGACATAGCATTAAGCAGGGTCGTTACAGTCCTTCGGAGACGAAGGGCCCTTGACCGATGAGGAATGTTTCAGGTCACTGAAGCACATCGGAACGACGGGGAATTCGGTTGGCGGATTCCTGATCATCGTGATCGAAAAGTTTCCAAAAGAAATCTTTCGGTCACACGAACACGATTCATCGAAAGACGAGAAGAGGACTTATGTCTGAGCGTATTACAGGCCGCGTAAAATGGTTTAATGAAGACAAGGGCTACGGATTCATCGCCCGCGATGATGGTGGCGACGATGTCTTCCTCCATTTCAGCGCATTGAATATGACTGGATTCAAGACGATTGCCGATGACACGGCGGTCGAATTTGAAGTCGAACAAAACGAACGCGGCCTCAGCGCCACGAACGTAGAAACTCTGTAATTTTATCGTCGCCCTTTGGCGACCTAAAATTCCAGAATAGCGAAAAGCCCGATTGCCGAGAGGCAGTCGGGCTTTTTTGTCGGGTCTGATCCACCTCCGTTGGCCGACGGAGGTGGATCAGACCCTTTTGGGCTGGGTTGTCGGGAACAATTGATCCTTAGACAATTTCGATCATCGTCGTCGCAGTCGGCTCAAGATAAACCTCGCTATTCTTGACTGCCTGTGGCGCTGGACCTATCGTGGCTTCGTTAACACCTTGCCCAGAGTTTCAGTCCCCCTTTTTTAGGAGAATAAAAGATGGCTCGCGTAACCGTAGAAGACTGTCTTGAACATATTGAAAATCGCTTCGCTCTGGTGATGTTGGCCACGGAGCGAGCCCGCGAGTTGCGACGACGCAGCAGCCGGATTTTTCCGTCGAAAAATAAAGAGGCCGTCCACGCCCTGCGTGAGATCGCCGCCGGCTACGTTCAATTTGATGAGCGCAGCAAAGACAAACTCGCGCAGTCGCTGGGACTTGCAGAGTTGGAAGCCGAGGAAAGACTCGGCGGGGGCAGCGAGTAGTAAAGACGTCAGGCGTCGCCGCTGTTTTTGCCGGGGAATAGTCCCATTTTGGCCCAGTCCTCGGCGTCGACTTTGCCCGTTTTTTGCCACTGCTCGAGCAGATGAGCACAGGACGGTGATTCGCGTCGGGTGGCGAGGAAGCGAAATGCCTCGACGACCGTATCGAATTTCTGGGTCAATTCGTCGTAGATGATATGAAATGCGCCGCCGGGGGCTTTGAACTCCATGAGATCTTGGAGGCTGGAATAGGCGGTGCGTCCCATCTTGCGGTAGTAGTCGAGGGGAACCACAGAGTTGCTGCGATCGAGATATTCCTCGAAAAATCCGCAGGAAAACAGGCTGGCGTCACCGAGTCGACGGTAGGCCTCGATGCGGCGATCGCCGGCGCTGCTGAGCGCCTCGCAGAGAATAAAGGCGGCGGGATGCTCAAAGCCGACGTCCTGAGCCTTTTTTTCGTCGAGACGCACAAAATTTTCGAGGAGATGAACCAGATAGGTCTGGGTCTCGTCGCTGGTGCTAAGGCCCAGGCGCTCAAACGCGCTGGATAGCTCGGAGCGGAAATACTGGAACAGGTTATCGACCTGTTGAATCGAGCATTGCGAATCCGTCATGAATTACCTCTCGGACTCAATTGGGGCTCCGACCGAGGCTCGTCGAAGACAATACGACAGCACAGATGCCACGGTGGATTCTCCCCGACCAACATTGCAATTATATCGAAGAGCAGGCGCGGTCGCACGTTTTTTGTGTGGCGCAGTGATCTCGATGGTTCTGATAAGTGGGTTGGCGACGACAGCGGTTGCCGAGACACCGACGGCATCCGGCGATATTCTGTGGTTGATCGATGGAGCCCCGTCCGGTCCGACTGCAGAAGTGGTGGCGGGAATCGACGAAGCCCTGGCAGCCGAGCGCGAGGGCCATCTACTCGGCGATGGCGATCTTTTGGAGCGGATCGACGGGGATTTGCAGCCCGTGTCGGACTGCGTTTTGGGTCTGACGTCGTGTGGACCTGCAGAGGCGATGGCCTTTGATGCGTTGGGTCTGGGACTCATGATTCGTCTCCAGCTTACTCGAGACGACGAACAGGTAGAAATTAACTACGAGATGGTCGATCGGCGAGGAGAAGTTGCTGGCTCGGGAGTGGTCTCGGCGCCAGATGCGCGGCGGGCCGGGTTTGAAGTGGTCAGCCAACTCTTTGACGCTGTGGGCGTGGTCTCATTTGAGTCCTCGCCGTCCGGGGCCACCGTGGAGGTGGAAGGGGAGGTCATCGGTGAGACACCGATGAGCCGACAATTCGGCGTGGGCAGCTATGGCTATCGCATTCATACCGATGACTACGACGGGGAAAGCGGTCGCTTCGAGGTGCGCACCGGCGAGGCTCATCGAGTGGACGTAGAACTCGCCGAGCAGCCCGGATCACTGCGGGTCAGCGGCGCCCCCGACGATGCCCTGATTTGGCTGGGAGACGGCGTATTGGGGCGAGCCAGCGAGGTGATGCAATTGGAGGTGGGCCACCACGTCATTGAGGTCCGCGCCGAGGGATATGAAAATTACCGGCGAGGCGTGCAGATCGATTCGGGCCAGATGACGGATATCGATGTCGATCTGCAGACGATGCCGACCATTTTTCGCGACGTATCGCGCTCGGAGATTGCCGATCATCGATTTCAATTCGATCTCGGTCTGGAATTCGGCTTTCAGCAACTACAATTTTTAAATGCCTCGGGGACCATTGAAGGCGAAGAAGTGCGCTTTGAGCAGTGGATTTTCGACGATGATGAGGGCGAGTCCCTGTCCGTGACGCCAGGAGGATTGCGACTGGGCTTTGGGTGGGAAGGCGATCGACTGGGAGTGACGTTTTTGTCGGCATCTCTGCGCGCAGCCTCCGTCGATCAGCCGGTGGAGATTCGATCGCCGGCCGACGGAGTGACCGTGGCTGCGCGGGCCACTGATGTGCGAACCCTGCAGTTGCGGCCGATGCAGGGGCGACTGCGTTTTTTCTATGAAAACCTCGCTCCCTACGTTCAAGGCGGGCTGGGAGTGGCGTTTCACTGGATTGATGTCCATATCAGCGACGATCGCGAGGTCGAATTATTTCAGGCCGAGCCCTTTGCCGCATTGGAGCTCGGCGCCCGTTATCACTTCGATGCGCGGTGGTCGGTCGGCGCCAGCCTGCGCTTTCAGGGATATTTCGCCGATGGGATGGGAGGCGAGGGCGTCCTTGGAATTTCGGTGGGAACCGGATTGCGCGATCTGCCGGGAATGGAACCACAGCCGCCGGGAGAGCTATGAACTCGCTTCAACGAATGAGTGTTGTCCTTACGATAGGGCTGGTGGTGCTGTTTAGCGCGAGCGCGGCCGGAGCCGAGCAGCGGCCGCAGATGGACGGGCTCACCGGCGGCGATCAGCCCTGGGAGCAGGCCTATGACGAGGCATTATTGCAGGGGCGCGAGTATTATAATGCAGAGCGTCGCGAAGAGGCGCGCGATGCGTTTGTGCGGGCGATTCAAATTCTTCCAGAACAACCGGCGCCGTATCGCAATCTGGCCCGAAATTACAATCTGATGGGCGAATACGCGGAGGCCACCGAGTTTTACGATCGGTATCTGCGGCTGGCTCCCGATGCCGACGATCGCGACGTCATCGACCGCGAACGGCGAGGCTCGGCGATGCGCTCGGGAGAAGAGCCCTGGCGATTGCCGGCGAATCAGCGCATGGCGAAGCGAGCGCTGGAGCGAGAGCTCGACGACGGTCGCGCCCTCACCGATGGCGACGGCGGCGCCTGGGGCTTGTATCGAACGCTGTTGGGTACGGGATACGTCGCCGCAGATCTCGACGAGCTTCGCCGGAAACTTCAGCAGCGACTCGTCGATGAGATGGAGAGTTATTTTCAACCCGAAGACGGGTTCTTGCCGGTATTGAGCAGAGAGGATTGGGTTCTGCAACGACAACGGCTCGGCGCATTATATGAATTGGCACGCAGCGCCGAGAGCGTGGAGTTTACGGAGCGCCGCACGCTGGTCGTTCGCGCCGCAAAGGCGCTGTATCAGGAGTCCGGCGACGATGCTGTGGAGCTGGCGCGACAGGCCAGCTATGCCAACGACGACCTGAAATTTGTGGGGTGGTATGAGGTGGTGGCTCTCGACGAGGCGGGCCGCTCCGGCGATGCGATCATCCTGCTCGATGAATTGCTCGATGCAGACGTATTTGAAGGAGAGGGCCGCCGGCGTGCGGAAGTCGTGCGTGCTCAGCTTTTGCGCCGCCAGGGCCACAGCGATGAGGCCGCCGAGGTCTATCGCCAGGTGCTTCGCCGCTGAAGCGACGCTGACGTAAAGGGAGGAACCTTGTCGTGTGGGGTCGACGGGGTCACAATGCCATCGGTACTTGTCGAGGTGATTGTGGGAGGCAGCAGTGGTGAGAATGCGTGTACTGTGGCTGATAGCGATGGTCGGGTTGGTGTCGGCGGGGTGCGCATCGGGTCCGGTGGAGCTGCTCGATGAATTGGGGGCCGACGAAGACGGTGATTGCAAAAGCTCATCGGCCTGTCTGGAGTCGGGAGTCGAACAGGCAAATATGGGGCGACTTGATGAGGCGGAGCCGCTTTTGACGGAGGCGTGTCGCGCCGGCGAGGTCGAGGGGTGTCTGCAATTGGGGCATATCTTCGCGTTGTCGGCCTTCGCTCAGCCCCCGGCAGATCGGGCAGAAGCGCTATATCAATGGGGCTGCAACGAGGCCGGCGACGGCGCCTTTTGTCACGCCCTCGGCGAGCTTCATCGATTGAGGATGGCTTCGCAGCCGTCGGACGAAAAGGCAGAGCAGTATTTTTCGAAAGCCTGCGAGATGGGGGAAGTGGCGGGATGCCACGACCGGGCAGTGGTGACTGTCGAGGGGCGCGATATCGACGAGGACCAGGCAGAGCAGGTGATGGCGGCGTTTGCCGACGCCTGTGAGCGCGGACTCAACGCCGGGTGTGTCAATCAGGGCTATATGATGGCCGCCGGACGCGGCGTGGCGCGCGAGCACGGGACGGCGAAGCGGCTATTCGAGCAGGTCTGTGATGACGGTGCCGAGGGCTGGCGTGCCCATCGCCTGGCCGGATTGGTCGGCGATGACGAGCCCGACTTGTATGCCATGAGCGAATTTAGTCCGGCCGTGGCCTGCGACCAGTTGGAGGTATTGGTCGTTGGCGGCTTCGAGGAGCGAATTATCGCTGCTTTTGATGCCGAGGAAGATGATCTGCGGCGCTGCTATGACGAGGCGCGCGACGGCGACGAGAAAAAAATTGGCAGGATGACCGTTGAGGCCGGTGTATCGGGCGATGGAGCGGGAGTCTCGCCGCGGATCGTCGACGATGAATTGGGCCTGGGCGATGTGAGCGATTGCGTCGAGCAGATGCTGGCGCGACATCTCGACGATGGAGCGCAGGCACGGGCGGAGTATTCGGTGCGCTGGCGGATCTCTTTTATTCAACCTCCGCAGTCGGCGGAGGTCGACGACGGTCCCCGCTGCGAAGCCTCGGAGGTCCAGATCGCTGTCTCAGAGGGGTTTTCGGCGCTCCAGGAGTGCGGGGTAGAGCATACGGAGCGCCACAGAGATGATCCGGGGGCCGTTGTGGCCAGATGGGACTTCGCGCCCGGCGGTGGCGTCGAAGGGGTTGCCATGACGAGCACGGTCGACGACGGTGGACTAAAGGCATGTCTGCGCCGAGTCATCGAGAGTTTTGAGATTCCCCCCTTTGAAGCGGAGAGTTGCCCCGTGCAGGTGCCGTTGTCGTTTTCTGACGGCGAGCAACTGCATTTTTCGGTGGTGAGTAGACGTGAGTAGGCGATAGAGCAAATTTTGTTGATCGATGCGGAGAGCAGCCGATGGAACAGATAAAATACCAGGACACTGCGGCGCTCGTGGATGCCGTCATCGCCGAACGGGGCCGAAATCTGAAGGTCGGCTTTCCGCTGGGACTGGGAAAACCGGTGGCGATTGCCAACGAATTGGTGCAGCGGGCGGTGGCCGGCGAGATCGAGACGCTGGAGATTTTTACAGCGCTCAGTCTCTCCGCTCCCTCGGCGGGCGATGACGAGCTTCGAAAGCGATTGATGGAGCCCATTATAGACCGGCTTTTTGGCGATGTTCCGACCCTGGAATACGTCAAGCTCCGCGCCGCCGGTGAGATGCCGGACTCGATTCGGGTCAACGAATTTTATTATCCACCGGGATCGCTTCTGTCGTCGCCGGTGGCGCAGCAGCAATATACGAGCGTCAATTTCACCGATGCCTATCGGCAGATGCAGGACGCCGATCTCGATCTGGTGGGGCAGATGGTGGCCCCCTGTGATGAAGGTTGGGATCTGAGCTGCAATACGGATCTGTCGAAAGAGCTCTTTCCCAGTTTTCGAGAAAATGCCCGCGACGACCGACCTCTGCTGGTCGCCCAGGTCAATCGCAGGCTTCCGCCGATGGGTAATCTGGCGGTGGTTGAGGACGACACATTCGACGCTGTGCTCGACGACGAGAGTTTCGATCACGACCTCTTCGGGCTTCCCAGTCTTCCGGTCACGGATGTGGAATACGCCATCGGTCTTCGCGTCGCCTCCCTTTTGCGCGACGGCGGCACGGTGCAGATCGGCATCGGCGGGCTCGGTGATTCCGTGGCCTGGGCGTCGATTCTACGGCATGAGGAGCCGGCCAAATTTCAACAAATCCTCGATGCTCTTGGCCAGGGTCGCCAGGAGCAAAAGCTGGTGGAAAATTGGGGCGGGCTGGGGCGCTTTGAAGAGGGGCTATATGCATCGACGGAGATGTTCGTGGAGGGCCTTCTTCATATGGCGAAACGAGGTGTGTTGAGCCGTGAGGTCGACGGTCAGACCGTTCTGCACGGGGCGTTTTATCTGGGATCGCCGCAATTTTACGATAAATTGCGCGCTCTCAGTGACAGCGAGCGAAATCGTTACTCGATGCGAAGTGTGCGGTTTACCAATCTTTTATACGGAGACGAGCAAGAAAAACGACGCCAGCGCAGAGACGCCCGGTTTATCAACTCGGCAATGCTGGTCACCGGGCTGGGGGCGGCGGTCTCCGACGGATTAGAAGATGGACGCGTGGTCAGCGGGGTGGGCGGCCAATACGAATTTGTGGCCATGGCCCACGCTCTGCGCGACGGGCGCTCGGTGATGATGGTGCCGGCGACTCGCGAAAGCGGCGGGGAAATAAGCTCGAATATTGTCTGGAATTACGGCCATTGCACGATTCCCAGGCATCTGCGCGATCTGGTGGTCACCGAATACGGCGTCGCCGATCTGCGGGGCAAATCGGATGAGGAGATCGTCAAGGCGCTGGTAGATGTGTGCGATGCGCGATTTCAAAAAGAATTTGTGGAAAAAGCAAAAGCCGCGGGCAAGTTGCGAGGCGACTGGAAGATTCCGGAAAGAGCGCGACAAAATCGGCCCGAGTCGATTGCCGAGTCGCTGTCGAAGTATCGCGCCGACGGGACAGTGCCGCGATGTCCGTTCGGAAGTTCGCTGAGCGAGATTGAACTCGATCTGGTGGAGGCGCTGCAGCATTTAAAGGCGATCTCCGACGATGTGCGCGCTCTGCGGCTTCCCGAGATCTCGACCGATAATCTGGCCGGGGCGGTGCGCGGCTCCGATCGGTGGGGCAGTCATCTCGCGAGGATGGGGCTCGACGCCCCCACATCGCTGCGCGAACGGGTCTTAAAACGGGCAGTGGTGTACGGACTAAAGCAGGTGGTAAAAGAACAATAGCATTGTGGCAGAAGTCAAAGGTTGTAGGGCGCTTGCGCGGCAGGTAGGGTTGTGGCGTAGTAGAGGAGTCACTGTTGTCCTAATTTGGTAGAGGACGGTGCGGAGATGAGCGAGGAATCAACAAATGCGGTCAAGCTGCAGCGCGGCGAGCGGATTCGCGATCGCTACGTCATCGACGGCGAGCTCGGAAAGGGTGGTTTTGCCACCGTGTATAGCGCCCGTGACGAGCTGATCGATCGCATCGTGGCGATCAAGGTCCTCGAAATCGGGGAATTGGGCTCGGACGACGAAGATCGGGTGAGGGCGCGAAAGCGGTTTTTGCGCGAGGCCCGGGTGGCGGCGCGAATCTCACACCCCAGCGTGGTCGATATCTATGATTTCGGCATCTTCGAAGACGGGGGCGCCCCGTTTATCATCATGGAGTATCTAAAGGGCGATAACCTGTACAACCAGATCTACGGTACGGGCCCGCTGGCGCCGGCCTGGCTATTGCCCAATTATTGCGATGTCCTCGACGCGCTGGGAGAGGCGCATATCGAGAATATCGTTCATAAAGATTTAAAACCGGGCAATATCTTTTTGAATCGACCGGGAACGCGCCGGGAGGTGTGGAAGGTGGTCGATTTTGGGATCGCTCACGTCAACTCGTCGACCAATGCTCGGCTGACCAAGACCGGCTTTTTGTCGGGAACGCCTCAGTATTTGCCCCCGGAATATATTCAGGCCCAGACTGTGTCGCCGCAGATGGACGTCTACCAGATGGGATTGACTCTGGTGGAGGCCCTGTGCGGGCAACCGGCTGTGGCGGATCGAAAGCCGTTTAAAGCGGCGATGAAGCATGTCGAAGGTGATTTAGATGTGCCCGACGAGCTGTGGGCCTCGCCGATTGGCCCGGTACTGGAGCAGGCTCTGGCGCCGGAGGCGGCCGATCGCTTTCCGACGGGCCGCGAATTTGCCGACGCTCTATCGAAGGTCGATGTGCGCTCCGTTCCCTCCTATGCGGAAGACGACGAGGAGGAAGGCGGTCATCCCACCGCTCGGTGGGCAGCAGTAGAAGGGCCGGGCAATTCCTGAGCAGTCAACCTATCTGCTCCTCAAGCCAGGGCGCTTTCGTTGCCCGAGTCGCGCACGAAGATGCAACTTGAGCGCGTCTCATTGACCATCCGGCGCACGAAGCCCAGATCGGGATCGGCGTCCATTCCGAAAATATTGAGATCGGCCTGCGGGGCCCGGGACACCATGTCACTGAACGAACGGTGTTCGACGATGACATCTGCGTCGGGGATCCGGGCGATGGTGAGTAGATCGTCGAGAAAGTTTCTTGCTTTCAAGACGCTCTCCTCTTCTTCTACGGCCATAATGATCCGAAGCGTGGCGTCCCAATTTCGGCGCAACTTATAGGCCAGAAGCAACGACAGATCGAGGTTTCCGATATTCATCGACAGGCCCCAGTTCGGGCTTCGGTCGTGTATCCAGATATTGACCGATCGGCGCCGTCCGAGACCGGTGACCTTATGAGGAGCAAAGAGCAAACTGGCCAGTTCTTCTTCCTCGGCTTTGTCGACGATTTGCTTGTAATTGAGTTTCTCGTCGAGCTCCTCGGGCATTCGCAAAAAGACGGTATTGGGTCGGGGAAAGGCCCCGCGAGCGGTCTGCATCGCCGCCGTCAGCCCGGTGGTGAGGCTTTCGCTTTCGATGACGACCCAATTGGCGAAGACGGCCCGCTCGCGAAAGTCGTCGGCGAGCGTGTCGAGTTGCTCAGCCAGGTCCTGGCGGCCCCCGTCGGGCTCGATGCCGACCAATTTCACCGACCCCTTGGGATAGGCCAGATCTTTGATGAATAAAAAGGCGCCGCGCAACTCGTCGGGGTCTTTGACGGCGACCATCAAGTTTGGCTTCCAGGCCCGCTCCTGCATCTGTGGAAGGTCCCAGACCCGTTTGGCGGCCCACTCGGCAATGGAGATGAACATCCCGCTGCGCACGTCGCCATAAGGGGCATCGAGGCTTCGTCGGGCCATAAATACGTAGGCCCCAAAGACCAATGCCAGGGCGACCAGACTAAAGGCGGGGTTGATAATGAACATGGCGAATAGACATCCCACCATGCCAACGAAGGAAACCGCCCGCGGGATGCGCAAGAGGGGACGAAAGCTGACCAGGTCGAGGGTTTGTTCGAAAAAAACCACGACGTTGATCATCATATAGGTGATCAGAAAGAACATGGTGATCAGCGGGGCGATGGCGTTGAGATCGCGCAGCATCAGCGCCAAAAAGGCGATGACGGCGGTGACCAGGACCGCGTTTTGAGGTTCGCCGTCGGCGCGGCGTTTTGACAGCCATTTGCTGCGGGGAAGGACGTTATGTTTGCCCAACGCCTGCAGGATACGCGGTGCGCCGACCATCGAAGCCAGTCCCGAAGAGAAGGTAGCGCCCAGAAGGCCGGCGAGGACGAAGTAATCGCCGAGCCAGGCTTTATCGAGCATCACCGTATAATTCGACGCCAGCTCCTCCGGAGTTGCCGAGGCGGCGATCCAGATTGCCAATAAGACGTAGATCACCAGGGCAGTAGCGATGGCGGCCATGGTGCCGATGGGGATACTTTTGCGCGGGTTTTTTAGATCGCCCGACATATTGAGCCCGGCCATAATCCCGGTGGCCGCCGGAAAGAAGACGGCGAAGACCAGCCAGAAGGAGGCCCCCGTAAAGTCGGGAGGCTCTCCTGGGAATGTCCCCCACATCTGAATTTGCCCCAGATCGTATTGCATCGATCCCGTGGCGGCGGCGATGCCGACGGAGACCAGCGACAGAGCGACGATACCGAGGATGACGTATTGGATGCGAAACGCCGTCTCCGCGCTCTTGTAGGCGATGGCGACGATGAGTCCGAAGGCGACAAGGTCGATCATAATCGCCGGATGGTCGGGGAAGAGAAATTGCCAGCCCTCGCGAAAACCGAAGATATACAAGGTGATCGCCAGCGCCTGGGCCAAAAAGAGGGGAAGGCCGACGCTACCACCGACCTCCAGCCCCAGCGACTGTGAGATGATGGAGTAGGCCCCACCGGCGCCGATACGGATATTCGTGGTAAACGACGACATCGCCAGACCGGTGGCGGCCGTGATTCCGAAGGCTAAAATCACGATGATCAGCCCGCCGAGGATGCCGGCATTTCCCACCACCCAGCCCAGGCGCAGGTACATGATGACGCCCAGGATCGTCAAAAGGGTCGGTACGTATACTCCGGCAAAGGTGCCGAATTTCTTCGGACCCGATGTGGCCCCGGGGTTGTCCGGTGTTTGGGAGGCGTCGTCAGCCATCAATATACGTCGATACCATCAGTAATTTATATCAAATCCACAGCGGATTCCCGACCGACCGTGTCATTATCGTCGTCAGACAAAGAATTGGTGACAACGAAGATAAGTCAATTTCTTCGCCGGTGAAGATGAGCAGCTGGCAGAGTTTATGCGAGAGCGCTCTCCAGCCCGGAGTCGCGCACGAAAATACAACTGGAGTCGGTCTCCTCGGTCATCCGTCGGGCAAAGTCGAGGTCTGGATCGGAGAGCATACCGAATATATTGAGATCGGCGTCGGGAGCCAGATCGAGGGTCTCGTCGAAGCTTCCGCCGGTGACGATGACCTCGGCATTGGGAATCCGGGCCACCGTGAGCAGATCGTTGAAGAATTGGCGGGCCTTGTCGTGTTCGTCGGCGTCGGGGACAACCATGATAAGTCGCAGGTGGGCCTTCCAATTGCGTTGCAATTTATAGGCGATGAGGATCGACAAATCGAGGTTGCCGATATCCATGGAGATGCTCCAGTCCGGGGTGCGGTCGCGGATCCACACATTGACGGTCTGCCGTCTGCCAAGTCCGGCCTTGGGGTGGTGGGCGTATAACAGGGTGCCGAGGTCTTCGTCGGAGGCCAGATCGACGATTTTTGGATAATCCAGGGTTAATTCGATATCCTCGGGCATCTGCAAAAATAAGATATTGGGACGGGGGAAGGCGCCGCGGGCGTTTTGAATCCCGGCGACGATGCCGCGCGTGAAATCGTCGGCATCCATGACCACCCAGTTTGCAAATACACCGTGGCTTCGGAAGTTAGCGGTCATTCGGTCCAGATCGGCGGGCAGTGAATTCGATTCGCCTCGGGGATGGATGCCCACCAATTTGACCGAGCCTCGGGGGGCGGCCAGATCCTGGATAAATAGCGAGGCGCCTCGAAGCTCCCCGGTATCTTTGACGGCGACCAATAAATTCGGCTTCCAGGCCCGCTCCTGCATCGGCGGCAGATCCCAGACCCTTTTTGCGGCCCACTCAGCGAGGGTGACGAACATCCCGCTTCGCAGGTCGCCGAAGGGCGCATCGAGCGTGCGGCGAACCATGATCACGTAGGCGCCGACGACGCAGGCCAGCGCCACCAGACTGAAAATGGGGCTGATGATGAACATCGCGAATAGAGATCCCAGAAAACCGACCAGCGGCACCAGTCTCGGGATGCGAAATAATGGCCGAAAGCTGACCAGATCGAGGGTCTGTTCAAAATAAACCACCAGATTGATCATCATATAGGTGATCAAAAAGAACATGGTGATCAGTGGGGCGATGGCGTTCAGATCGCGGGTGATCAAGGCGGCAAAGGCGATAGCCGCCGTGATGAGCAGCGCGTTTTGAGGCTCGCCGTCGGCGCGGCGTTTTGCCAGCCATTTGCCGGCCGGCAAGATTCGATGCTCGCCGAGGGCCTGAAGAATTCGCGGCGCACCGACCATGGAGGCCAGGGCTGCCGAGAACGTGCCCGCCAATAATGCTGCCAGCACCAGGGGACTCCAATAAGCCTCGTTGACCACCACCATCAGATCCGCTCGCAGGGCCTCGGCAGACACTGAGCCGGTCAGCCAGAAGGCGGCCAGCACGTACAGGGCGATGGCGGCGACGATGGCCGTAATAGTGCCCAGCGGGATGCTCCGCCGGGGATTTTCGAGTTCGGCGGACATATTGGCGCCGGCGGTGATCCCCGTCGCCGCGGGAAAGAAGACGGCGAAGACCGTCCAGAATGAGACCTCTTCGAAGGCGCCCCAATACTCGACATCGGCGAATCCGTTGTCCGTCAGCGGGCCGGTGCCGGCGGCGACGCCGATAGAGACCAGGGATACGGCGATGATGGCCAGGACCACATACTGCAATTTGAAGGCCAGAGCGGTGCTGATATAGGTCACGACACATAGGGCGCCGAAGGTGCTCAGATCGACGAGCAATGCCGAGTGCTCCGGAAAGACTAGCAGCCAGCCCTCGCGGAAACCGAAGATATACAGAGTGATGATAAGCGCCTGGGCCAGATAAAGCGGAATGCCCACGCTTCCGCCGACCTCCAGGCCCAGTGATTGTGAGATGATGGAGTACGGTCCACCGGCGCCGATGCGAATATTGGTGGTGATCGATGACATCGCCAGGCCGGTCGTGCCGGTGATGCCGAAACACAACAGGATCACCAGCAGTCCACCGACCAGGCCCGCTTGACCCACCGTCCAGCCCAGCCGCAGATATAAAAAGATGGCCAGGATGATAAAGGTCGGCATAAAGACACCGGTAAAGGTGCCGTATTTTTTTGGTCCCGACGCGGCGTCCAGGGGCAGTGGCTCGGGTGGGGACGGATCGGGAGATTCAGACATCAAGAGAGGGCATCGAGGGGAGAAATAGAATCCATTGAAGGCGACTAGCTCGTGCTTTATATGTCGCCGACTGAGCGTGAGCGATCTGGACGAAAAGTCAATTAAACTCCCTTTTGGTGAGCTGCGCTGGTCTCGGCGTTATGAGGTTCTATAATGATGAGAGACGCAACTCTCTAAAGCGCAGGTTAAATAAGACTCAATCGGGAGCGACGATATGAGGTTTCGACTTCATGGATTTCTGCACGATTTGCCGCCGGGGCCGACGTCGTTTCCCCACTTCAGCTACGAGATGGGCAAGAGGTTATACGACAACCCGCTCGGTACGCTGATGAATTATTACGACGAATACGGTCCGGTCTTCACGCTGCGCTTTCTCGGCCAGGAGATGGTATTTTTGATCGGGCCGGAGGCCAATCAGAAAATTTTGGTCAGCGATTATCGCGACTTCTCGTGGGAGAAAGGGCTGTTGGCGGAGTTGATTCCCTTTATCGGCTACGGGTTGTTGACCACCGATGATGCGGAGCACGACCGGGCGCGTAAATTGCTGGCGCCCGCCTTTTATCCGGCGCGGATCAAAAGCTACGGCGAGCGGATGACGGCGCGGGCCGTGGCCGCCGCTCAGGAGCTGGAGGTCGGCGATCTATTCGAACTTCACGCCTGGACCCGGGAGGTGGCGCTCAAGATCGCCGGCGATGTATTGCTCGGCATGGATACACCGAAAGAAAAAGCGGAGTATTTTGCCGAACACTTCGAGAAGGGGCTCGGCTATTACGACGGGTATTTCTGGCAGACATTATTTATGCGCGGGCCCGGCTCTCAGCAGGCGCGCATGAAAAAACACGTAGAAAAGCTCGAGCAGGTCATCAAAGAAGAGATCGACGAGCGTCGCAGTTGGCCAGAGGGAGGCGAGGCGATCTTAGATCTACTCTGCCATGCCGAGGCCGACGGTGAGCGCTTTTCTCCCCGGGAGATTCGCGACCATCTCTTTACGCTTCTCTTCGCCGGACACGATACCACGGCGGCGACGGTGGCCTGGTTATTTACGCTGATATGCCGTCACCCCGACGCCTACGAGCGACTTCAGGACGAGATCGACGAGGTGTTGGGCGGCCGAGAGCCGACCCCGGAGGATCTATTCGGCGGCATGCCCTATCTGGATATGGTGGTCAAAGAAACGCTTCGCTTATATCCGCCGGCCTGGTTCGGGCCGCGACTGGCGCGCAAGGAGTTTACGGTCTGCGGCCATCGCATCCCCGCCAATACGCATGTGACGTATTCGTCGTGGATGACCCACCGGTTGCCCGAGATTTATCCCGATCCCGAGGCATTTAAGCCGGAGCGCTTTAGCGAGGAAAATTACCGGGCACTCCAGCCGGGCGCCTACGTTCCCTTTGGTCGCGGTCCGCGCACCTGTATCGGCATGCGATTCGGTGAGCTGGAGGCCAAAATCATCGCCGTGGTATTGATGCAGCACTACAAATTGGAGCTATTTCCGGGCCAGCAATTCGGGGCGCGGACGGTGCCGACGATCAGTCCCCGCCATGGCGTCAAGATCCGGCTCAGACAGCGAGCATCGCAGTAAGGGACGGCGTGGCATGAGATATACCGCATCACAGGCTCTGGGCTGGCTGGGCGTCTACGTCTTTTTGTCGCTGCTTCCCCTGCTCGTCCTCTTCATCGGTCCCGTGCCTCCGGCGCGTACTTTCTGGATCGAATTGGGCGTCGGATTGGGGTTTGTGGGACTGGCGATGATGGGGCTTCAATTCGTGCTCACCGGCCGATTTAGCAGCTTCGCCTCCGGGCTGGGGCTGGACAATATGCTGCAATTTCATCGTCAGGCGGGACTGATCGCCACGGGGTTCGTACTCGCCCATCCCGTGGTGCTTATCCTGTCATCTCCAGGATATCTGAGCTACCTGGACCCACGGGTCAATTTTGCCCGTGCCGTCGCCCTGATTATCGTCGTCTTCGCCCTTCTGGCTCTGGTGGTCACCACGCTGTGGAGAAAGACATTCGGAATTCCCTACGAGTGGTGGCGCACCGGCCACGGTAGTCTGGCATTTCTCATCGTCCTCATCGGGCTCGGGCATGTGTTGATGGTCGGCTATTACGTCGATCCACTGTGGAAACAACTGGTGTGGATCGGCTTTACCGGTGCGGCGCTGGCGCTTTTGCTTCATGGAAGGGTGATTCGGCCCCTGGCGCTCAAGAAGAAGCCCTGGAGGGTAGATGATGTCCGCTCGGAGACGGATAAGGCATGGACCATTTCTCTGAAACCGCAGGGCCATGACGGCATGGAATTCGAGGCCGGCCAATTTGGCTGGCTCACCGTGGGGCCCACACCTTTTTCGCTTCAGCAACATCCGTTCACCATCGCCTCCAGTGCCGAGAACCCGGAGCGCCTGGAGTTTACGATCAAGGAATTGGGCGATTTTACGGCGACGATCAAGGATATTCCGCCGGACACCCCCGCATATGTCGAGGGGCCTTTCGGGGCTTTCGTGCTCGACGATGCGGTGGAGCAAAAGGGCGCTGTATTTCTGGCCGCCGGTGTGGGCATTACCCCCGTGATGAGCATGCTTCGCACTTTGCGAGAGCGCGGTGAGAACCCACCGGTTCAGCTCATCTACGGCAATCGATCCGCCGATTCCATCATCTTCCGCGAGGAGCTCCAGACGTTGTCTCAATCCCTCGATCTGGAGTTGATTCATGTCCTTGGAAATCCTCCCGACGACTGGGACGGCGAGAGTGGTCTTATCTCACCGGAGTTGCTGGAAAAATATCTCCCGGAGGATGAGCCGGGGAGGCCCTATTACGTCTGCGGTCCAGCGGCGATGATGGACACCATCGAGGAGTATCTGGTCGACAGCGGGATCGAGGGCCGACGGATCTTCTCGGAGCGTTTCTCCATCGTATAAGCTGCAATTGAGCAAATTTTGCAGGCATTCGAGGTCATCATCATGATCCACGTTCGTGTCACCCTGGCCGCCGCGATTTCGGGGCTGATTTTTTTCGCTGTCATCGTTGTATTCGCCTGGATGAGGGCGCCGGTGATGGCGTGAACTGGGGATCGCTCTCAAGGCGTGTTCTGATTCTCCTCTTCTCCTCAGCGACAGGTTGCCAGTCCGGGGCCGTATCCCCGATGCCGCAGCCAGACCTTGTCGAGCTCGACGACGGCGATGATCGACAGAGCGATGAGGGACACGATCAACCAGTGCTGGCCGCTCAACGGGGCGGTCTGAAATAAAACCTGCAGCGGTGAGATATAGAGGATCGCCACGTGAGCGATCAGGGCCGCTGTGACGGCGAAGAATAGCCAGCGGTTTGAAAACGGAGAGATCGAAAAGACGGACCGATGCAGTGATCGACAATTGGCGACGTGGAAAAATTGAAAGATCACCATCTGGGTCATGGCGATGCTCTGGCTCAATACCAGGTCGCCTGTGGATTGATAAAACCACCAGAATACAGCGAGGGTGACGATGCCGAGGAAGGCGCCAATGGTGATCATGCGGATCAATACAGGGCGGTGGAAGATGCCCTCTTGCGGCGGGCGCGGCGGCATGTCGAGTTGACCCGGCTCGCCGGGCTCGAAGGCCAGAGAGACGTCCTGTAAGCCCTTGGTGACCAGATTGATCCACAATACCTGGACCGCCACGAAGGGCAGCGGCCAGCCGAAGAATAGGGCGAGGAGAATAGTCAAGACCAGGCCCACGCCGGTGGAGAGCAAAAAGTAGGTCACCTTGCGGATATTATTAAACACCACCCGCCCCTCTTCGACGGCGGCGGTAATAGAGGCGAAATTGTCGTCGGAGAGCACCATATCGGAAGCCTCGCGGGCCACATCGGTGCCCTCCTGGCCCATGGCGATGCCGAGGTGGGCGGCGCGCAACGCCGGGGCATCATTGACGCCGTCGCCGGTGACGGCGACGATCTCGCCATTTTCCTTTAGCCGCTCGACGATGCGCAATTTATGTTCCGGGGCGACCCGGGCGTAGACATCG
>SKQC01000357.1 GCA_007119175.1 Myxococcales bacterium
ATCGTGCGGGGAACCCTCGATGCGATCGGTGTCAGTGACCGCCGTCAGGGACGAAGCAAATACGGAACCAAGAAGCCGCGCTAAGGGCCGTTCTCACTTTTGACGAGAACCCCGGCGCCACCGTGACAAATGGGTCTGGTCGACCGATCGCATTTTTTTTCGATCTGCGACGGACCCCGACGTTTTTAGAGAGCTGATAGATGCCCAGAAGAAGAGAAATTCAAAAGCGCGAGATCATCCCCGATCCGAAATACGGCGAGAAGATGTTGACGCGCTTCGTCAACGTCTTGATGCGGGATGGCAAAAAGTCGACTGCCGAGCAAATTATGTACGATACGCTCGACGTCATTGAGAATAAGACCGGCGGTGAAGATCCGGTTCGGGTCTTTAAGCGGGCCATCGACAATCTGCGACCCGCCGTCGAGGTTCGGGCACGCCGCGTTGGTGGATCGACCTATCAGGTTCCCGTCGAAGTGGCCCCGAAGCGCCGCACGGCGCTGGCCATTCGCTGGCTGATTGACTCCGCCCGGGCGCGAAACGAAAAGACGATGATCGAGCGGTTGACCAACGAGATTATGGACGCCTCCAACAATCGCGGCACGGCGATCCGCCACAAAGAAAGCATCCATCGAATGGCCGAGGCCAACCGGGCCTTTGCTCATTACCGGTGGTGATTCTGGGCTGAAGTCAGCTCGACTGTTGTCCACATCGCCGGTCGGCTGTAGACCCGGCGTGGTGTCCCTGGAGGTATTCTCAAGGGATATCGCCCGGGTTTCATAGTTTCTGAGAGCGCATCGAGATCCCCGTTTCTTCAGACAAGGCAGGATGACCGTGGCACGCAGTTTTCCCCTCCGAAAGGTACGAAATATCGGCATCATGGCCCATATCGATGCCGGCAAGACGACGACCACCGAGCGAATCCTGTATTATACCGGTAAATCGCATAAAATCGGCGAGGTCCACCACGGCGCTGCCGAGATGGACTGGATGGATCAGGAGCGCGAGCGCGGAATTACGATCACCAGCGCCGCCACCACCTGTCACTGGCCGGTGGACGACGAGAGATTCCGAATCAATATCATTGACACTCCGGGGCATGTGGACTTCACCATGGAGGTGGAGCGATCGCTGAGGGTGCTCGACGGGGCGATCGCCGTATTTTGCGGCGTCGGTGGCGTGGAGCCGCAGACCGAGACGGTATGGCGTCAGGCCAACCGCTACGATGTTCCGCGAATGGCCTTCGTCAACAAGCTCGATCGGGTGGGCGCCGACTACGACAACGTCGTGGAAATGATGCGCGATCGCCTGCACTGTCGGCCGGTTCGCATGCAGATTCCCATCGGCAAAGAGGAGAATCTGCGCGGCGTCGTCGATCTGGTGACCGAAGAGGCAATCGTCTGGAACGAAGAGACGCTGGGCGCCGAATTCGACGTCGTCGACATTCCCGAGGAATTGCAGGAGGACGTCGAAGCTGCCCGCGAGGAGCTACTCGAGGCGTGTGCCGATGCCGACGACGAATTTATGGAGAAGTACCTGGAGGGCGAAGAGCTGGGCGTCGACGATATTCGCCGGGCGATTCGAAAGGGCACGCTGGCCATCGAGCTGGTACCTGTCTTTTGCGGATCGGCTCTAAAAAATACGGGCGTTCAGCCCGTTTTGGACGCCGTGATTCACTATCTTCCGTCGCCCTCGGACGTCCCGCCGGTGCAGGGAGTAAGCCCCGAGGCGTATCGCCGGATCACCGAGCAGCACGGCGAGGCAGGCGACGAAGACAAAATGGCGCGAGCGCCCGATGACGATGCTCCCTTTTCGGCATTGGCCTTCAAGATCATGACCGATCCCTATGTGGGTCACCTGACCTATTTCAGGGTGTATTCGGGAAGCCTTGAGGCCGGCAATTATGCCTATAATTCGACTAAAGATACGCGCGAGCGGATCGGTCGAATCCTGCAGATGCACGCCAATAAACGAGAGGAGATGAACGTGGTCCGCGCCGGTGATATCGCCGCCGCCGTCGGCCTGCGCAATACCACGACGGGCGACACTCTTTGTGAGGAGCAGGATCCAGTCGTTCTGGAGGCCATCGACTTTCCCGATCCGGTCATCGAGATCGCGATCGAGCCGGCGACGAAGGCCGATCAGAATAAATTGTCGGAGAGCCTTCAGAAATTGGCCGTCGAAGATCCGAGCTTTTCGGTCCACGTCGACGAGGAAACCGGTCAGACGATCATCGGCGGGCAGGGCGAGCTGCACCTGGAGATCATCGTCGATCGCCTGCTTCGCGAATTTAAAGTGGACGCCAACGTCGGCCAGCCTCAGGTGGCCTACCGCGAGTCGATCGCAGACGAGGTGACGCATAAACAGCGCCTGGCCAAGCAGAGCGGTGGAAAGGGCATGTTTGCAGAGGTCGTCTTTGAGCTTCGGCCAAACGAGCGAGCCGAAGGGGTCACCTTCGAGGAGTCCATCACCGGTGGATCCGTGCCCAGGGAGTTTTTCAATGCCGTGGAACGCGGAGTGCGCGAGGCCGCCGAAGGCGGTGTGCTCGCCGGTTATCCCGTCGTCGACTTTCACGTCGAATTGGTCGACGGCAGCCACCACGAGGTCGATTCCAACGAAATGGCCTTTAAGATCTGTGCGTCTATGGGCGTCAAAGAGGCCATCAAAAAGGCATCCCCTCGGCTCCTGGAGCCGATGATGAGCGTCGAGGTCGTCACGCCCGAGGAGTTTATGGGCGACGTCATCGGTGATATCAATTCTCGTCGCGGCGACGTCCTCGGCATGAACCCCCGATCGGGCAATCAGGTGATCGAAGCCGAGGTCCCCCTGGCGGAGATGTTCGGCTACTCCACCGATCTCAGATCGAAAACGCAGGGACGGGCCAATTATACGATGCAATTCTCCCACTATGGACAGGTCCCCACCAGTATTTCCGAGGAGATCGTCCACAAATTCACAGGGGGATTTCGGTGACTTCGGCGATCGCCTCGCCCGTTTCGTAGATCCATCTTGACCCGGGTGGGGGCCTCCTGTATGGTCCGCACTCCCTGTGGGCAAGCCGCCCGGGAAGTCAGCCGTACATGACGGCCCTGAAGGCTGGCTAATTAGCGGTCTTCGGGACAGAAGGCTCCCTCGAGTTCAAGAGGCTCGGCGCCGGAGGAATGTGACCGGCGAGGGCCTTTCATTGTGTTTGATTGCGTTCTCGACATGGTTTGGCACAACACCGTGCCCGGTCGAATCGGCCGGGCTTGATATTGCAAGGTTTTGGAAGATGGCGAACGAAAAGATACGAATTAAGCTTAAGGCCTACGACCACAAGTTGCTCGACGCGTCGGCGGCCGACATCGTCGAAACGGCGAAGCGCACGGGAGCCCGTGTGTCTGGGCCCATCCCCCTTCCGACGAAGATCAATCGTTGGACGGTGCTCCGCAGCCCCTTTGTAAATAAAAAGGCGCGTGAGCAATTTGAGATGCGGACCCACAAACGGCTTCTCGACATCCTCGAGCCGACCCAGCAGACGTTGGACGCCTTGATGCGTCTCGATCTGGCGGCCGGCGTGGACGTCGAGATTAAGACCTGAATTAAATCGCCATCCGTGGCGAATGTGAGTGGACTGGCCTTCAACCGGACCGGTCCCTGGAATTCTCTTTCGCCCGTCCGAGCACTAATCAGGACGGCGCAGGAGTCATAAGATGAAGATTGAAGTTGTTGATCTAAATAACGAGGAAACCGGCGGGCTCGAGCTCGACGACAGCGTCTTCGCAGAGCCTGTGCGCGAGCACCTCTTCTGGGAAGTTGTCAACTGGCAGCGCGCTCGCCGTCGCTCGGGAACGCATAGCACGAAAGGCCGCGGCGAAGTTCGCGGCGGTGGCAAAAAGCCCTGGCGCCAAAAAGGCACCGGGCGCGCCCGTCACGGATCGAATCGCTCCCCACTGTGGGTTGGCGGCGCCGTGACTTTCGGACCCAGTCCCCGTGATTACAGCTATAGCCTGCCCAAAAAGAAGCGAAAGGCGGCGCTGAAGTCGGCGCTGAGCATGAAGATGGGCGCAGGCCAGCTCAAAGTGGTCGACGATTGGGCGCTTCCGGAGATTAAGACCAAAAAGGCCGTGGAGACCCTGGAGAAATTGGGCGCCCCGCAGGCATTGGTCGTCGACGTCACGGAGCGCAGCGACGAGGATAATTCGCTTCGCCACAACGAGAATCTGCGCCTGTCGGTGCGGAACCTCAAAGACGCCAAATACGTTGCCGCTCAGGGACTCAATGTAGAGGACGTGCTTCGCTACGAATACGTCGTCATGAGTCGCAGCGCCGTAGAGCAAGTTCAGGAGGCACTGAAGTCATGAGCGACATTTACGACATCATCATTCGTCCGGCGTTGACCGAAAAAAGCACTCAGATGGCCGAAGAGGACAAGCACGTCTTCCAGGTCAAATTTGACGCCACTAAACCGCAGATTCGCCGAGCGGTCGAAAAGCTTTTCGGCGTCGACGTGGTCAAAGTCAACACCATGATCGTGCCCGGCAAGCCGAAACGAGTCGGCCTTCAGCAGGGTCGGAGCAGCGCCTGGAAAAAGGCGATTGTCACCGTCGAAGAAGATCAGATGATCGATCTCTTCGCCCTTGAGAGCACCGAAGAGCACGGCGAGGTCTAAAGCGAGTCACGTCGCCCCATGTTTTGAGGGACGACGGTCCAGCGACGAAAGGCAGGTATTACGATGGTTATGAAAGAGTATAAACCGACATCGCCGGGACGGCGCTTTTTGCGGCGTCCGGACACCCGAAAGACGGTGACCAAAGACGATCCGGAGAAAAACCTGACCGAGGAAAATCACTCCTCGGGCGGGCGAAATAGCTACGGACGGATGACCGTTCGCCGACGCGGCGGCGGTCATAAGCGGCGCTATCGAAAGATCGATTTTAAGCGCAATAAGATCGGCGTGCCCGCCAAAGTGGCGGCTCTGGAATACGATCCGAATCGGACCGCTTTTATCGCCCTTTTGCACTACGCAGATGGCGAAAAGTCCTACATCATCGCCCCGCAGAAGCTCAGCGTCGGCGACGAGATCATCTCCAGCGCCAAGGCCGATATCAAGCCGGGCAATACCCTTCGGCTCCGATATATGCCGACGGGAACGGTGATCCACAACGTGGAGCTTCGCCCCGAAAAGGGCGGCCAATTGGCCCGTTCCGCTGGAGCCTGGGCGCAATTGATGGCCAAAGAGGGCCGATACGGCCTGGTGAGGTTGCCCTCCGGTGAACTTCGCCGGGTGTTGTTGGAGTGCCGCGCCACTGTGGGCAGCGTCTCTAACCGGGAGCATGAGAATACCTCTTCCGGAAAGGCCGGCCGAAGCCGTTGGTTGGGGCGTCGCCCCGCCGTTCGCGGTGTGTCGATGAACCCCGTCGATCACCCCCACGGGGGCGGCGAGGGACATACCGCCGGTGGTCGCCAGCCCGTGACCCCCTGGGGTCAGAAGACAAAGGGCAAGAAGACCCGAAAAAATAAACGCACCGCCAAATTCATCGCCCGCCGTCGCAAGACGAAAAAAGGCGAGAAATGATTTTGTCCCGTCGATCCGATTCGGATCGCTACGGACTGATGAGAGCAAGGAGTTGGAACCGTGCCACGATCAATTAAAAAAGGACCCTGGGTCGACGACGGCCTTCAACGAAAGGTGACCCGCGCACGAGAGAGCGGAGACCGCCGGGCGATTAAGACCTGGAGTCGGCGCTCGATGATCGTGCCCGAATTTATCGGCCTGACCTTTGCCGTGCACAACGGCAATGAGTTTGTTCCCGTCTTCGTGACGGAGAATATGGTGGGCCATAAATTGGGTGAATTTGCGCCGACCCGCACTTTTTACGGGCATACTTCCGACCGTGCCTCAACGGCGACGACCGTTCGGCACTAAGCGAGTTACGCGGGCCTTCATACTCCCGCACCGAAGCGAGTGACAGTCATGAGTAATGCAGAAGATACGCGGGCCAATCAGGCCCTGGCAAAAAACGTCCGCATCTCGCCGCGCAAGGCGCGCGTCGTCATCGATATGGTGCGCAATAAGCCCGTCGAAGAGGCGCTGGATCTATTGCAGTTTACGCCCAAAAAGGCGGCCCCCATCGTCTCGCGCCTGATCGACTCGGCGGTCCACAACGTCATCGAGAGCGAGGCTCTCGACTGGGACCCCGACGATCTGGTGATCGACGAGGCCTTTGTCAACGAGGGACCGACGATGCGTCGTTTTAAACCCCGCGCCATGGGCCGGGCCACAAGAATCAACAAGAGAACCAGTCAAATCACGGTTGTTTTGCAGCCGCGGGCTTAAATTACCCCCCGCGTCGGCACCTTTAGGAGGTCGTTTTGGGTCAGAAAGTGCACCCCACAGGATTTCGCCTCGGGATTATCCGTCCCTGGAGCTCGAAGTGGTACGCCGAGAAGAATTATTCGGATTGGCTCCACGAAGATCTGGCGATCAAAGACTATATCCGCGAGCACAAAGAAAATGCGGGTATCAGCAAGATCGAGATCGAGCGCATGGCCAGCAAGGTCAAGGTCACGATCCACACCGCGAAGCCGGGGATTGTCATCGGTAAGCGCGGCGCCGGGATCGAGTCATTGAAAACGGAACTCCAGAAGCTGACCGAGGGCGAGATTTTCGTCAACGTTCAGGAGGTCCGCAAACCGGAGCTCGACGCCAAGTTGGTCGCCGAAGGCATCGCCCAGCAACTGCTTCGCCGGGTCAGCTTTCGACGGGCCATGAAAAAGTCGGTGCAGACGGCCATGAAATTCGGCGCCGAGGGAATTCGCGTGGAGTGCTCCGGTCGCCTCGGCGGCGCGGAGATGCGACGCCGCGAATGGTACCTGGAAGGTCGCGTCCCCCTGCATACCCTGCGGGCGGATATCGACTACGGATTGGCCGAAGCGGCCACCACCTATGGGATCATCGGCGTCAAGGTCTGGATCTTCAAAGGCGAAGTGCTGGAAACCTGATTACACAATCCGGATCGCCCAACGGCGCGTCTTCCGGTGAAGCACAAAAGGAGAAGTTATGCTCAGTCCAAAGCGCGTACGATGGCGCAAGCCCCAGAAAGGGCGCATCAAAGGAAAGGCCCAGCGCGGAACCGATGTTGCCTTTGGCAGCTACGGGTTGATTACCGTGGAACCGGGCCGGATTACGGCCCGTCAGATCGAGGCGGCGCGGATCGCTATGACCCGCTCCATTCGACGTTCTGGAAAGGTCTGGGTGCGCATCTTTCCCCATAAAGCGGAGACCAAAAAGCCGGCCGAAACCCGAATGGGTAAAGGCAAAGGTGCCCCCGATCGCTGGGTGGCTCCGGTGCGGCCGGGACTTGTCCTGTTCGAGATGGACGGGGTCCCTGAAGAAAGCGCCCGCGAGGCATTTCGACTGGCTGGCCACAAGCTGCCGGTAAAGGTCAAATTCGTGGAGCGAGGAGGCCCGTTTTGAAAGCAAAAGAGTTGAGAGAAAAAAACGATCAGGAATTGCAGGAACTTCACGAACAGCTTCGAGAAGAGCTGTTCCGCATGCGCCTGAAAAAACACACCAATCAGTTGCAGCAGACGCACAGGCTTCGTGAGACCCGCCGCGATATCGCCCGGGTCAAAACCATCCTGCATCAGCGCCGCAGCGCCTGAACGGCTAATTTCGCACGTCGAAGAGGAGCAATCGTATCATGGGGACGCAAGAGCAACCCACAGAAGAGCCGGCCCAGCGCAAAACGCGCATCGGTCATGTCATGAGCGACAAGATGAATAAGACCATCGTCGTTTCCGTCGTCCGTCGCTATATGCATCCGAAGTACCGCAAGTACGTCAAGGAGCGCATCAAATATAAAGTGCACGACGAGGAAAACGACAGCGCCGTCGGCGACAAGGTCCTCATCGAGGAGACGCGACCGATCTCAAAGCATAAGCGCTGGCGCCTAAAAGATATTATCGAGCGGGCACCGAAGGTATAAGCGTCATTTGCGAGCAACGAGAACACGGGATCGCCACCGGTTCGGCCATCACCTGGCCAGCCGGGCGGTCCGAGAAAGGACGAGGTACGTCATGATTCAGATGCAGAGTAGACTCGGCGTCGCCGATAATTCGGGCGCTCGCAAGGTACAGTGCATCAAAGTAGTGGGCGGCTCCAAGAGGCGCTATGCCTCCGTCGGGGACACGATTATTGTCTCCGTTAAGGAAGCCCTGCCCAATTCGAAGGTGCGCACCGGCGAGGTTCAACGAGCCGTCGTCGTTCGCACCCGCAAGGAGTTGTCCCGCGAAGACGGAACGTATATCCGCTTCGACGATAACGCGGCTGTGCTGATCGATGACAACGATCAGCCCCTTGGGACCCGGATCTTCGGGCCCGTGGCGCGAGAACTTCGGGCACGCAAATATATGCGCATCATCAGCCTGGCCCCCGAGGTGCTTTAAGGATACGTGGGTTGCGATAACGCAGTCCGACGAGACCAATAGCGCGATGTCGGTGATGGCCTTTATTAAGGGGCTCGCCGACGACGGACCCGGCACGAGGAGAGTGAGATATGCACGTTAAGAAAAACGACAAAGTGATCATCCTGAGCGGAAAAGATCGCGAGTTTACCGGAGAGATCATCGAAGTCGATCGCCGGGCCCGCCGGGTCAAAGTGGCTCGCCGCAATATGATGGTCAAACACCGCAAGCCCAACCCGATCACCGGCGAAGAAGGGGCACGCATCGAGCAGGAAAACTGGATCGATGCCTCCAACGTCGCCCTCTACAGCGAGGAGCTCGAGGGGCCGGTGCGTACCGGGATCAAATGGCGCGGATTCGGTGGCGAGGTCTTCGACAGCAAACAGGCCGCCATCGATAGCTTCGGCGACGAAGTTCCGGAGCGCATCGACAAGGTGCGCGTCTCGAAGAAGACCGACGAGGAATTTGATTGAAAATACGGTTGAGCATGGCCCCTTAAGAGGCCGGCCGTGGGAAACCAAACCCAGTCCTTGACACACCCCGGTGCATTCGTTAATCAGTGCGCCTCGACGCGGCGATGAGGATCGTCTTCATCGTCGAGTTTTTTTGTGTGACGCCACTTTTGGTCGCGTCCCTCAAAAAAAAAGAGGGGGAGGTCAGGGAAATTCGATGGAGAGTTGAGCGATGGCGTTTTTGGCAGAAAAATATAATAAAGAAATCAAGCCCACCTTGATGGATGAATTTCAGCTCGGAAACCCGATGCGGGTGCCCACGCTGGAGAAGATTTCGTTGAATATGGGTCTCGGCGAAGCGGTGCAAAATCCCAAAGTCATCGGTACCGCAGTCGAGGAAATGAAGGCGATCGCCGGACAAAATCCGGTGATTGCTCGGGCAAAACGCTCCATCGCCGCCTTTAAGGTTCGCGAGGGAATGCCCATTGGCGTCAAGGTCACGCTGCGAGGGCAGCGGATGTGGGAGTTTTTGGAGCGTCTGATTTTTGTCGCTCTTCCCCGAGTTCGCGACTTCAGTGGCATCAGCCCGAAGTCCTTTGACGGCCATGGCAATTATACCCTGGGTGTCGAAGAGCAGATTATTTTCCCGGAGATCGACTACGATAAAGTCGATAAGATCCGCGGAATGAATATCACCCTGGTGACCACGGCGGAAAACGACGAAGTTGCCTATAAGATGCTGGATGAGCTGGGAATGCCGTTTCGCAAATAAACGATTCGGATGATCAGAGCCGACGACGATGAGTCCGGCTCGATGAGCGGAGAAAAGTGTGGCACGCAAAGCACTGGTAGAGAAATCGAAGAAAGAAAAGAAATTCGCCGTGCGCGAATACAATCGCTGCTCCCGATGTGGTCGGGCGCGAGGGTATATGCGCAAGTTCGAAATGTGTCGGATTTGCTTTCGAACCCTGGCGCTGAAGGGAGAAATTCCCGGCGTCACAAAGGCGAGCTGGTAAGCGATAAAACATTCAACCAGGGCGCTCTCGTCGACGAGATCGTCCGCCATCGACCCAGGCCCGAAAAGGGAACCAGGCGAGGGAGTAAAGCATGAGTTCTGTCCAAGATCCGGTAGCGGATCTACTGACCCGAGTACGCAACGCCCAACAGGCCGGTCACGCCACCGTGGAGGTGCCGGCGAGCAATCTCAAAGAAGCAATTTTGGGGATTCTCGTAGATCGCGGCTATCTGGGCTCTGTTGAACGCATCGACAAAGGCCCTCAGGGAACGCTGGTCGCCGAGATGCGATACGATCGAGAGCAGGTGGGGTTGATCCAGAATATCAAGCGGATCAGCATGCCCTCGCGGCGCGTATATGTGGGAGTCGACGAGATTCCCGATATTCTAAACGGCCTGGGAGTGGCAATTTTGTCCACCTCTCGGGGCGTGCTCGCCGATGATGATGCGCGAGCCGCCAACGTCGGTGGAGAGCTTTTGTGCTCGGTCTATTGAACGCGGGAGATAAGATATGAGTCGCATAGGAAAACGTCCCATCGAAATACCGGACGACGTCGACGTCGATATCCAGGGCCGTCAGATCACGGTCAAGGGCCCGAAAGGGGAGTTGACGCGGGAATTTACCGAATATGTCGAGTTGAATGCCGACGACGACGCGGTGGTAATCTCTCGCATCGATGATACACGTGAGGCGCGCAGCCAACATGGCCTGGCGCGGAGCGTGGTTTCTAATATGGTGCACGGCGCCGCCGAGGGTTATCAACGAACCCTCGAGATCAACGGCGTCGGTTACCGGGCCGAAGAGCGCGGCGAATTTATTCGCTTCGACCTCGGCTATAGTCATCCCATCATGTTCGAGTTGCCGGAGACGGTGAACTGCGAGATCGAACGGCAGACCAAGTTGAAACTCGAGAGTGCAGATAATGAATTGCTCGGCCAGGTGGCCGCCAAGATTCGCGATCTGCGAAAGCCGGAGCCCTACAAGGGCAAGGGAATTCGATACAGCGACGAGGTCATCCGACGAAAGGCCGGCAAAGCCGGTGCGTGATGGCGAGCAATGACGCCCCCTTTTGAGCGGGGCATAGTGGAAAGGTTTTTGACGATGCGTAAGAAAAAAGTACGCGAAAGCAATCGCTACCGGCGCAAGCGCCGGATTCGAAAAAAAGTATTCGGCACCTCTGATCGCCCGCGGCTGACGATCTATCGATCCAACGAAGGCATTTATGCCCAGTTGATCGACGATCTGAAGGGACATACGCTGGCGGCGGCGGCGTCGAACGACAATGATAATCGCGAAGACTTCGCCTCTCTCGAAAAGACCGAACAGGCGCACCAGGTGGGCAAGTTGCTCGCCGAACGGGCCCAGAAAAAAGGTATCGAGAAAGCCGTCTTCGATCGCAATGGATTCATTTATCACGGCCGTGTGGCGGCCGTGGCCGAGGGAGCCCGCGAAGCGGGCCTCCAGTTTTGATAGGGAGGCACAGTGGCTAGAGGACGACGACGTAGAAGAAGAGACGACATGCGCGATCAGGTCATTACGATCAATCGCGTTTCGAAGGTGGTCAAGGGCGGCCGTCGGTGCAGTTTCGGTGCCATCGTCGCCGTGGGCGACGGCAATGGCAAAGTTGGTGTCGGACACGGCAAAGCCAACGAGGTGCCGGAGGCGATTCGCAAGGGCAACGACCAGGCGCGAAAATCGATGATCAAAATACCGATCATTGACGAGACGATCCCCCACGAATCACTGGGGGTCTCCAACGCCGGTCGAGTTCTGCTCAAGCCGGCCAGCGCCGGTACCGGTGTTATCGCCGGTGGTGCGGTGCGATCGATTTTGGAGCTCGCCGGGGTCAGCAATATTCTGACCAAGAGTCTGGGGTCGAATAATCCCCATAATGTGGTACATGCCACTATGAAGGCTCTGCGCCAGCTCAACGATCCCGATGAGTATCGCCAGCGGCTCGGCCAGGAGATTCCCGAAGAGGAAGACGAAGAAGAGGCCGCCGAAGAACAAAAAGAAGAAGCCAAGGCGGCCAAAGAAGACGAAAAACAAAAAGAAGAGGCCACCGAAGCCAAGGGATCCTCCGACGAGGACACGGGCACTGACGAGAGTGGCGACGACGAGAAGTCCGAGTCCTGAATACCCGAAACGAAGTCCTGTGAATAAGTCGGGATAACTTCGTGTTAGGGTACAGACGACGCGGCCCGAAACTTTGCTCGGCTCGTCTCTTTGTCCGGCCGGCTCGCTTTGAGGTCTCGAAGCGGTCGGTTCTATGGTAACAATGGGTTCGAGCCCCGATGGCGATGATTCGCGCCGGGTGTCGACAGTATCAAAAGAGGAATTACGATGACGGATTTAAGTAATTTGAAGCCACCGAAGGGCGCGACACGCCAACGAAAGCGGGTGGGGCGCGGTCCGGGAAGTACGCATGGCAAAACCTCAGGGCGAGGCTCTAAGGGCCAGAACGCTCGAAGCGGCGGACGTCGTCATCCTCGATTCGAGGGTGGGCAGACCCCGCTGTTTAAGCGACTTCCCAAATTCGGTTTTTCCAATGAGCGATTTCGCAGGGAGTACTCGATCGTCAACCTCCTCGACCTCGAACGCGTCTTCGATGAAGGCGATGTGGTCGATGAACAGGCGTTGATTGAACGAGGACTCGTCAAGCGCAACCACGACGGCATCAAGATCCTGGGCAAGGGCGAATTGACCAAAGCATTGACGGTCAAAGCGCATAAGTTCAGCAAGTCCGCGAAGGCGGCGATCGAGGACGTTGAGGGCAACGTAGAGGTCATTTGACGTGGCAGGAAAGTTTCGAAATATCCCGAAAGTCCCCGAATTGCGCCGGCGAATTTTATTCGGCCTGGCCCTTCTGGCGGTCTATCGAATCGGCGTTTTTATCACCGTTCCCGGCGTAGACCGCACGGCCATGTCAGAGATGATGGCCGCAAGTGACGGGGGCGGCGGCGTCCTCGGACTGGTCAACCTGTTTACGGGTGGGGCATTGGAACTGATGAGCATTTTTGCTCTCGGGATCATGCCCTATATTTCGTCGGCCATTATCTTTCAGTTGCTCACGGTCGTGGTACCCACGATCGAGCGCCTCAAAAAAGAAGGGGAGGCCGGCCGAAAGAAGGTCAACCAATATACCCGCTACGGAACCGTCGTTCTTGGTATAATCCAGGGCTTCGGGATATCTCTGTATCTGGAGAATATGCATAGCAGCAACCCGGAGATGGGTCTGTTGCTCAATCCGGGTTGGTCCTTCCGGCTGATGACCGTATTGACCCTGACGGCGGGAACGATTTTCGTGATGTGGCTCGGTGAGCAGATCACGGAGCGCGGCGTCGGAAACGGTATCTCGATCGTGATTACGGCCTCGATTATCGCCTTTTTCCCGACCGCCGTCTTCCAGACCTACAGCCAGTACGAAACGGGGGCGATGACCACCTTTACGCTGGGGGCGTTGATTTTGGTGATCCTCGTGGCCACGATATTTACGACCTTTATGGAGACCGCTCAACGGCGTGTGCCTCTGCAGTACGCAAAGCGCATGGTGGGTCGAAAGATCTATGGCGGTCAGACCCATCACCTGCCGCTGCGGGTGAATATGGCCGGTGTTATTCCGCCCATTTTCGCCATGTCGATCATGATGTTCCCCACCACGGTGTCGAGCTATTTCGACCAGTATCCCATCGGCCAGGCAATCCAGCAGGTCTTTTTGCCCGGCGATTGGCGCTACAACATCTTTTATAGCATCGCCATCATCTTCTTCTGCTTCTTTTATACGGCCGTCCAGGTCAATCCGATGGACATCGCCGACAATTTAAAGAAGTCGAATGCCTTTATCCCCGGAATTCGTCCCGGCAAGAAGACGGCGGAGTATATCGATCACTCGTTGACGCGGCTGACCGCGGTGGCCTCGATTTACATCACGGCCATCTGTGTGATGCCCTACTTTTTGATCGACGAGTTCGGCGTCGACTTCTACTTCGGTGGAACGGGTTTGCTGATTATTGTAGTCGTCGGTCTCGATACCTTAAATCAGATCGAGAACCATCTGATCACACGGCACTACGAGGGCTTTGGAGCCCGACCGGGAGCCTCTGAGGGCAGCAGCCGAATTGCGGGACGTTCCCGTGAGGAAGGCCCGTATGCCGGAGAGGACACCGATGCCGGAGACGGCGGTGAGCCTGGAGACGACGACGAGCAGTGGTAATCGCTAAATGTCACGCCATGTGACGCAGGAGCCCATCGCTGTAATCGCGATGGGCTCTTTTTTGACTGATACCGGAGAATGAGATGAGTCGATATCGACTGATGATGCTCGGCCCGCCAGGAGCGGGCAAAGGAACGCAGGCCAAGCGGCTTGCCGATCGACTCGACATTCCTCATGTCTCCACCGGCGATATGCTGCGAGAGGCGCGGCGAAAAGAGAGTGAGCTTGGAAAGAAGGCCGCCCAATTTATGGAGGCCGGCAAGTTGGTGCCCGACGAGGTGGTGATCGGAATCGTCCGCGAGCGGCTTGAGGAAGACGATGCGGCGGATGGATTTATCCTCGATGGTTTTCCGCGCACCCGTCCCCAGGCCGAAGCTCTGGCCGAAATGGGTGTAGATCTCGATTTTGTGATTAATATCGAGGTCGCAGACGAGGAAGTTGTTAGCCGACTCGGCGGCCGACTCAGTTGTCCGAATTGTGGCGCCGTCTACCACAAGGAGGCGAAGCCGCCGAAAGAAGACGATGTCTGCGACGTTTGCGGACATCGGGGCTTGATAACCCGCGACGACGATCGCCCGGAGGCGATCCGTCAGAGGTTGGACAGCTATCACCAAAAAACCAGTCCCCTCATCGAGTTCTATAGCGAGCGAGATGTGCTGGAGAATGTGGACGGCGCGGGAAGTCCCGACGAGGTCAATGACGCCATTGCCAGGCGGCTCAACGGCGATTGATCGTTTCTTTGTTCGAGGGGCGAATCCCCCCTGGATGACTACGAGTTCAGGCCAGGTCGCGGGAATTGTCAGGACCGCTCGGACGCTCTCTGCAGGCCGGAACGAGATCCGATAGACCAGGGTCGAAACCCTTGTCTTGACGTCGCTTCCAACAGCATGTATGTAACGCCCCCTCGTCGTCGGCGTAGAGCACGGTATCAGTGTGTTTCGACACAGGGCGAAACGAGGGATTGAAATTCACGAAGAGGACAGCAATTTATGGCAAAAGAAGAAGCCATCGAGGTTCAAGGCAAGGTCGTCGAACCGCTACCGAACGCGATGTTTCGCGTCGAGTTGGAGAATGGTCATAAAGTCTTGGCTCATATCTCGGGAAAGATGCGGATGCATTATATCAAGATCTTGCCGGGAGATACGGTCACGGTGGAATTGTCGCCCTACGATTTGACGCGGGGTCGCATCGTCTATCGAGAGAAGTGATCCCGGGCGCCCCGTCGCTGTACGGTGGCCCGATTTGAGCGGACGTCGATCGGCGCAAAGTCCTTTGCCAAGAGGAGTTTAAAATGAAGGTTCGTCCTTCGGTTAAGAAAATTTGTGACAAATGTAAGATCATCCGCCGCAAAGGCGTGGTACGGGTTATCTGTGAAAATCCCCGCCACAAGCAGCGGCAAGGCTGATCGCCCCCGGCTTTTCGGGACTCGCCTCAGGGACAAAAAAGGTGCGGCGAGCCGGCGTTGATAGCGACGTCGTCTTGTGAACAACACGCGCCCTTCCCTGTGGTCAATGCCGAGCAAGCCAGAGGGCTTAAGACAGGAGAGAGATTGTGGCACGTATTGCTGGTGTAGATCTGCCGCGCAACAAGCGCATCGACATTGCTCTGACCTATATCTACGGCATCGGACGCACGAGCGCCGACGAGATTGTGGAGAAGGCCGATCTCGATGCCTCAACGCGGTCCGATAAATTAACGGAAGGCGAGATTCGCCGGATTCGCGACGTCATTGACGACGAATACCAGGTCGAAGGTGATCTGCGCCGCGAGGTGCAGATGAATATCAAACGCCTCAAGGACCTGGGGTGCTATCGCGGTCTGCGTCATCGGCGGGGCTTGCCCGTCCGTGGACAGCGCACGCGAACCAATGCCCGCACCCGACGCGGGCCGCGCCGGGCTATGGTGCGAAAGAAACGCTGAGAAAAATCCTCGATTATCTCAAACCACGTCGCTGACGGGGTTTCTGGGGCCGATGGTCCCGGACGCTCACCGGCAGGGCTTACGGAGAAGAGTGTATGGCGAAAGGTAAAAAGAAGACAAAAAAGAAGGGCCGGCGAGGCCCACGCCGCAAGGTCAAAAGCGGTGTGGCTCATATTCACGCCACCTTCAATAATACGATCGTGACCATCACTGACACGTCGGGTAACGCCCTGTCGTGGTCCAGTGCTGGGGCGCGAAATTTTAAGGGCTCGAGAAAGTCCACCCCTTATGCCGCCGGGATCGCTGCCGAAGATGCAGCACGCAAGGCCCAGGAATATGGCCTTCGCTCCCTGGAAGTCGAACTCAATGGCCCGGGACCGGGTCGGGAGTCGGCGCTGCGTTCGCTGCAGTCGGCGGGGTTGAAGATCACCGTTGTTCGCGATGTAACGCCGCTGCCCCATAACGGGTGTCGGCCGCCGAAGCGCCGTCGCGTATAAGCTAAGACCGTTCGGAGCGCGGCGATCGACGCCGGTGTGCCGACCGGGCGGGCCCAAGTGCGGCCTGCCTGATGGTTTCAAAACTGTTGTTGGAGGCAAGGATTATGTACCGAAACTGGCGAGATCTGATTAAGCCCCGTGAGGTGGAGATCGATGAACGCTCGAAGAGCGAAACGTACGCCGAATTTGTGTGCGAGCCCTTCGAGCGCGGCTTCGGGATCACCATCGGCAATGCCTTGCGCAGGATCTTATTGAGCAGCATCGTCGGAGCGGCGGTGACCAAGATCAAAATCGAAGGGGCGCTCCATGAATTCACCAGCCTCGCCGAGATCAAAGAGGACGTCACCGATATCGTCCTCAACCTCAAGGAGCTTCGTCTGAAGCTGCACAGCGAGGAAGCCCAGCAGCTGACGATCGACGTCGAGGGACCGGCCACGGTCACCGGGGCGGATATCGATTCCGGCGCCAATGTGGATGTGCTCAATCCGGATCACGTCATTGCCACCGTCGGTGAGGACGGGCATTTGCAGATGGAGTTGACCGTCGACGCCGGCCGCGGCTACGTGCCGGCCGAGCAAAATCAGTCGGAAGACGACGCCATCGGCGTCATTCCCATCGACAGCCTGTTTAGCCCGGTTCGCAAGGTCAACTACCAGGTCAGCCACGCCCGTGTCGGCCAGCGCACTGATTATGACAAGCTAGAGCTTGAGGTGTGGACCGACGGCAGTGTACTGCCCGAGGACGCCGTGGCTTATGCGTCGAAGATCCTCAAGGAACAGATGACGATCTTCATCAACTTCGACGAGACCATCGAGCCTCCTCCCGAGGAAGAAGAAGAAGAGCCGGAGTTCAACGAGAGCCTTCTCAAGCCAATCGAAGATCTCGAACTCTCGGTGCGAAGTTTCAACTGTTTGCAGACGGCGGGCATTCAGTACGTCGGCGATCTTGTCCAGAAGACGGACGCCGAGTTGTTGAAGACCAAAAACTTCGGTCGCAAGTCGCTCAAGGAGATCAAAGATATCCTTGCGCAAATGGACCTGGAGTTGGGTACGAAACTCGAGAATTGGCCGCCGAAAGAGCTGGAAAAGAAAAAGGCCGAGGGTAGTTGACTCGACCGGCGCCTACGGCGCGCCCCTATTTGCGATTTGAGGAAAGACGATGCGACACAAGAAAAAAGGTAATTCGCTGGGCCGCAAGGCCAGCCACCGAAAGGCCCTGCTGCAGAATATGGCCAAGAGTCTGGTTCAATACGAGATGATCCAGACCACCGACACCAAGGCCAAAGAACTGCGCCGCTATGCCGACAAGCTTATCACCCTGGGCAAGCGCGGAGATCTCCACGCCCGTCGTCAGGCGATCTCGAAGCTCGGCGGCGATCACGGATTGGCGGAGAAGGTATTTGACGATCTCGCTCAACGCGACGAAATTTCAGGTCGCCAGGGCGGTTATACTCGGATCATCAAACTCGGGAATCGTCAGGGCGACAACGCTGCTATCTCCCGGATATCCTGGGTGGGCGCCACCCTGGAGAGCACCGAGGAGCTTCGCTATCCGGAGCATATCCGCGAGCAATTCGTCACCGAAGAAGAGATCATCGACGACGAAGAACTCTGAGAACTGATCGCATAAAAAAATATGGCATTTCATCGCCGATAGGCGACGACGCTGCGCTTGAGATTAGATGACGGCGAGAGGGTCGGGCCATCTTAGAGTATTGATTCCGGTCACCCCTGAGGTGGCCGGAATTTTTTTATGGGAAGACCGGTGCTTATTTCTGAATTAATACCCCCTGATCTGTCGTCTCTTAAGGTGATGAACTCGGATTAAAGACAGCGTTTCGGAGTCGCGGTATGAAGACAGGATGGCGAGCTTATCTGGCACTTCTGCTCATTATTTTAAGCAGTGTAGCCTGTGCTCATCGCCAATATGTCAAAGCCGGCGATGAGGCGATGGCGGAAGACGATCCCTTCGTAGCGCTCGAGCAATATCGGGCAGCTCAGGAGCGCAAGCCTTCCTCCGAGGATATTGCCCGGCGCGTCGATGCCGCCGAAGAGGAGATAGTCCAGCTCCTGTCTGCCGAGATCGATACCGCCGTGGAGAGGGGCGATTTCGGTATCGCGCTGGGCCACGCACGGCGGGCAACGGAGTGGGTGGAGGGCGGCGAGCAGCTCGATAGGCTGGAGGGGCAGGTCGAAGAATTTGTCCTCGACGAGGCCGAAAAACGCCGAGAGCGCGGAGAATACGAATCGGCGGTCCGGCTTATCGATGGTCACGTCGATATTTTTGGAAAGGCGTTGATGCACGTTGCCGAGATTGAGGAAGATATCCGCAAAGATTGGGCCGAGGAGCTGCGGGCTGAGGGGCAAGCGCATATGGACGGTGGGCGCCACGGGGCGGCGGCCACCTATTTTACGATGGCTGCCGAGACCTCGGAGGTCTCATCTGCAGGTCGCGATGGCGCAGAGGCGATGCGGCGCGCCGTTCATTTTGATAGCTGGGGGCTCGTCGCTGATGCCGACGACGATGAAGTCCGCCTTGATCGTGTGTTAAACGCCCTATTTTCGCGATCGCTTCCCCCGGCGATCGTCGACGATCGGCGCACCGACAACTATGGGGTTGAGGCCAGGCTGCACATCGAGATGAGTCCGCCGGAGTTTCGCACATGGCAGGAGTCGGAACGACATAGCGATGAGTATAGATCGGGTACTCAATCGGTGCCCAATCCGGCCTACCAGCGTCGTCGCGACGACATTTACCACGCCGAACGAGCGGTCCTGGAGGCAGAACGCAACGTCAGTCGGGCCCGTCGCGATCTCAGACAGGCCCGACGTGAATTACGGGAGCGTCGCCGCGACGGACGGGCGACTCATATGGCGGAAAATCGAGTCAGCCGCGCGTATCGCAACCTCGATCGCCGGGAACGCCAGCTCGAAGATCGGTATTATGAAAAGGAGCGCCTGGTCCTCGAGCTTCAACAGATCGATCGCTATGTGGATGAGCCCGTTTATTCGACGCATAGTTACGAGGTGGTCGTACAGAGAGCAGAACTTGTCACGCGCGTAGCGGTCACTATCGAGGTGGTGGCCAGAGATTTCGAGGCCGCCACTGAATTTGAGATCACCGAGGCGGCGGCGACCCGGCGGTATGATTCTCAGCCCGAGATCGATCTGCCCCGCCGACACGACGACCCGCCGTCTGAAGCACAGTTGCGAGCCGGGTTGGATGCCCAGATCGGCGATGAGATCGGTCGTTTCGCTGCCGAAAGCTTCGAAGTATATCGCGATCAGGTCATCGGTGACTTGACGAATCTGTCCAGGGATGACGAAATCGACATGCTCGCCCGCTATATATTGATGAATCCAGGACAGCGAAACCCGGACCACGAAGATCGCCTCGAGCACTTGGTCGAATTCGATCGGATAGGTGGCCTATTATTGCGAATGGCCCGCGACGAAGCTCGACTGCGTTAGCAGCCGGAGATTCAAAATTCGTTTTCGGGGCCAATTGTCTGGGTAGTCGGATCACTGAGGAGTGCGAACGATGACAATAAGGCTGGCTGCGATTCGTCGGTGGACGTTTATTGCGATTGCAATTACCGCGATCTCCGCCTGTAGCGGGACGCCACAGGTGCAGACGGACGACGATCCAGTCGTTTCGCCAGCGGTGAGCCATGAGGAGTCCTCGCCGGCTTCCGATCCGAAGCGGATCATCTTATTTATCGGCGACGGCATGGCAGTTCCCGCAGTGGCCGCATCGAGTTACGCCTCCGGCAGCCCGCTGGAGATGCTTAATATGGATGAATTCGGGCTGATGACGACCCACGAATACGAATTTGTGACTACCGACTCGGCGGCGTCGGCGACGGCGATGGCGACCGGGGAGAAGACTCATTTTAATGCTGTATCGGTGACGCCGGGGACGGGGGTCGACGAAGAGACCGATAAGGCCCATCAGCTTCGAACGATGAGTGAGGCCGCCCAGAGCGCCGGATGGAAGACGGGACTCGTGGCGACGACCCGAATCAATCACGCCACGCCGGCCCCTTTTGCCGCTCATCGCCATCACCGACAACGATATGAGGAACTCGCGCTCGATATCAGTACATCGGGCGTCGACGTATTACTCGGCGCGGGAAGCGATTTTTTCGTCGACCGAGACGACGAGCGAGATCTCTTCGATGAGATGCAAGCCGAGGGCTACGAGATCGCCACGGACCCCGACGAGGTGCGCGAGAGTGCTGGACGGGCCTCGCGGCTGGTGGGGCTGATGCATCCACGGGATACGCCCTGGCTTGATACGGGCGAGCGGGCGATGGAGCTCGACGAGATGGTGGATCACTCGCTGCGCGTATTAGATCGCGACGATCCGGAGGGGTTTTTCTTGATGGTCGAGGGCTCGCTTATTGACTGGGGCGGACACGCGCTCGACGGCGACCGGGTTGTCTGCGAGACCCTCGATATG
>SKQC01000437.1 GCA_007119175.1 Myxococcales bacterium
CAGCGCGACGAGGTCAAGGAGAAGGCTCGCAGGCAGTCCATACTTCCAAGAGTCTTCGACGCCGAGATCGTCGCGCTGGCTGGCTTCAGGTGCTTACGTATTCCCAGAGTCCAGCACTAGGCTCATGCGACGCGACGACTCGCAAAACACGCAGATCGAGATGAATACGAGTGCCTGGAGTTCTGGGCCCAACTATCTACCTCAGGCAGATTCTGCCCAATATCGACCACCGGATAGCCATGAGTTCGGATCTGGACAACGCATTCGACGACGAACCGCTGGAGGACTTCTCGTCGAGAAGCCAGTCGCCGGTATTTATTTTATTGGTCGTCATAGGCATCGCCGCCGTCGGCATTGGCACCTGTGTCTTTTCTCCGATTTCATACCTGCGTGGCGACACCGATATTTTTGGCAACCACCGGGTTATTCAGGAAATTGCCGCCGAGCGCGAGCAGCAAACCGGTCTCGAATTGGTCCACGCCCAGCTCTTTCCGCAGTGGCTTATCGCCGCCGGACGGGCCGGCGACGCCGCCGGTGATGCCCACGCCGAGGAGGCGTACGAGGCGCTGCGAGACGAGATTGACGACGAAGCGCTTCGCGAAATCCTCGCCGACCTTCGCCCGGTCATCTATCACGAGGCCCCCGGCGATGAAGAGGTCGCCGAATTCAACACTCTGATGCATACGTGGAATCAGGCCGTGAGAGATGCGGGCGACTCCTACTTTTTTACGGGCTCACTGGTTTTGCGAAGCGACGGAGAGTCGTTCTGGGTCGGCGAGTTTTACCGCGAACTCGAGGGGGTCGAGATCATGGTCGACCTCCATCCGGTCGGCATTCGGGTCGCGGAACGAGCAGATTATACCAACCTGGTTGAGTCGTACCTCGGCGCGGCCTACGAAGGTGCCGATGACGCGCTGGTCGTGGTCGATCGAATCCTGGACTTTGTGGTCCACCGATTGTGGCCTCTTTTCGAAGAGGGAGACGACGTGCCGCCCACGGAAGACCGGGTCGTGGCGGCCTTCGAAGACGCTGTACGCGGCGAGGCCCGAGAGGGCCTGGGCGACGATCATGTTTCGGCCCTCGCCGAATCGGCCCGATGGCGCCGTCAACTTCAGGACGCCGTTGATTCCATCCACGCCCGTCACGATTGCGGACACACCCTTCGCATCACCGATATTCCGTGGAACGGCTTCGACTCCCAGGCTCTGGAGCAATTCGCCGACATCGCGCGAGCGGACCGAATCCAGGTCTGCGAGCGAATCACCTACGAGGAATCGGATGCCATCAACGAGGCCTCCCGTGCGTTGCGAGGCGAAAAGCGCTTCCAACACGCTCTGGAAGCACTCGTATCCTGGATAGCCCGGGAGATCGCCATCCACGAGGCGCGCCATCTCGCCGACGACGCGCTATACGACGGACTAAACGAAGCGCTCCCCTGCCAGGCATGCGGCAGGCTATCGGTCGACGCCCGCGCCGAACTCTCGGCATATACGGCCACCCTCGCCTGGGGCAGCGCGCCGGCGACGTCCTTGTTGCAGGCATGTAAGGGAGCCCGCGGAAGCCGGCCACACCGCCAGGCGCTGGCCCATCTGGTCCGCCATCTGGGCAGCCTCTGCGACGAACCTCCCCCCGACGACCTCGGCAAGAAGGCGCGCCAGCTAGAAGAGGAGTTTTTCGAGCGCAGCGAGGCCGTGCGCCTGCCATCGTCTTATCCGGAGCGGATCCCCATTCGCCAATTTCGCTGAGCGTAGCAGTGGAGCCGATGCAACGGCTCGGCATTCGACCTGCTTATTGCGGCACCAGACAGCCAATGCGACTGGTGGCGACGACCAGGTCGTCGTATTCCACCACTCCCGTTCCCTGGGAGATATAATTCTGGATCCACAGATAATTCAGCTTCAGATCCAGGGAATTTCGCCACTGCAAATCGAGGACCTCCTGCTCGCGCTCATCTTCGGGAGGCGCATAATCCAGACAGGCCGACGTGTCGGCATAGGCGGGGCAGAATTTGTCGCGAATCCAATAGCCAATCGGACCATCTTCAGTGAAATGCTCGACCAACTCCCCGTCAAACCAGGTGGCCAATTCGCCGCCAGCCGCGGAGTCCGGATCCTCGTTGAGGCGAGCCATGACCTCCAGGCAGTGCCACTGGCCATCGGTGGCGACGAAGTTCGAGTCGTGAATCAGCGTATTTCCGAATGCCTCACCGTCGGGAGGATTGTCGGCTTCCCAGGAGCGCATATTCATCCAGTAATTATAAAAATCCATGCGCCGCTCCGGGCCGCTGGTCAAGGGCTCGACGGTGACACTGAGGCGGTCGTCGCCATCGGGGCGCGTGCCGGCCCCGCCCTGGGGCCAGGCCGACGGTGGATTATAGCCGCCCAGATTGGCGCGGGTGTGGTGGTAATTGGAGTCGGCGTGGTGACGGAAATAATACCGGATATAGAGCTGGTCGTAGCCGTCTTCGTCGGGCAGCCGAGTATATAAATCGGTGGCGCTTCCCAGGTCGCCGCCGGCCTCCATCACGACGGACTGACTGCCCGCGCTATTCTCCGGCGGATCCGACGAAAAGGACATGCCGTCAGTGCGCGCCTGATCATAGAGGTCGGCCAACTCGTCGATGGTCGCCTGCTCAAAATCTTCGTGCCAGATCACCGCCGGATCGTCACCGATACCCTCGTCGCCTGGATATTGTTGCGACAGAAACTCGGCATTGCCGTTATTCGACTCGTCGTTGCCCGGCTCATCATTGCCCGGCTCATCGTTCCCGTCGTTACCCGGCTCATCGTTCCCGTCGTTACCCGGCTCATCGTTCCCGTCGTTACCCGGCTCATCGTTCCCGTCGTTGCCCGGCTCGTCATTGCCGTCGTTTTCGACGGAATTTGCGCCATTGTCGTTATTCGACTCGTCGTTCTCCCCTGCCGACTCGCCACCGCAGGCCACGAGAAGAAGTGACGTAACCAAAATCAATATTGTCTTATGAACAGACATCGGAACTCCGCAGTTGGTCAGTTAAATCGTGGCTAATTTCATTTCGGCCCGGAGCATATCGAGTCGAGAAAACCACCTGAAACACAGGACATAAAGGTGCGGAAGCGTCATGAATAAGGCGGCTCAAAAAACCACGCCATACTCCGGCTGCATGGGGGGATGCTCATTGGTTGGGGGGGAAGGAGGCGATGTCTCATCGTCATCGGACGCTGTATCGCTGGCGCTGTCGGAGTCGTCGGAATCGTCGGAGTCCTCGGAATCATCAGACTCATCCGAATCGTCGCCGCTTTCAGCGATCATATCACTGCTATCGACCACTGCTGCCGCCGAGCCGGTTTCCTCATCATCAACCGATTCCCCGTCGTCATCCAGCGCCTCAACTGGAGGCTCCGCGCTCTCCTCATCTTCGGGCTCAACGGCGGTTGCTTCGTCGGCTTCAGTGATCGTCGTGACCTCGTCATCTGAAGCTGGTTGCCCCTGACAGGCGGCTGCGCCGAATATCGTGGCGCCCACGAAGGAGGCAGCCATAACGCCGTGCTTCAACCCGCGAGGCACGGCGCTCGCAGTCGGCGTCGTTCCCGCCAATTCATCGAGGGCAAACCGGTTTTCACAAAAGGGGCACGTCAGTTCGACTTCAATTAGCGCGTGGCGAATATGCTGAACGCATGCCGGGCAGATGGTCAAACGAGTGGGCTCAGACATTATCATCTCCAATCCGTAAGTGGGTTAGATAAGTCTAATAGCTGCAAGCGAAGCTGTCGACGCCCCCGAAAACCGACGGGTTCACAGCCAATTTATCCTGCGATGACTCGACCAGATCACGGTCGAGGCCGATATTCCGGGGACTCTCGGCGAGCTTTCGTCGAGACCTGCTCCTCCCTTGTCTCGACGAAGGATGGCGGCGACATCTGGCCGAGTTGAATCAATAGATTCGTCAGATCGAAGTTGTTCCATGCCTCGGCAATTTTGCCCTCTTCGATGCGCGCCAGATAGGTCCCGTCGATGCGAATCTCGTTGTCCGTCGGGGCCAGATCTCCAACCTCTTCGGTATGCTTGCCCTCGACGACAAAGGTGCAGGCGACGAGGTTATCGTCGGCGACGAAATTGTCGGGAACGACCCGGAAATTCGAATAGGTCTTGCGCACGGCGTCGACAAATTGGCGAATCCCGTCGATCCCTTCGACCGTGCCGTAGGGATTATGTTCGACGAAGTTATCGTTGAAGAACTCGTCGAGGTTTCCGAGGTTTCCCTTCGTCCAGGCCTCACGCATGACGCGGCTGACAATCTCTTTATTCTCTTCGATACCCATGGTCTCTCCGTGGTGTCGATGGTTTTGAAGTGGCCGTGTTTTTGTCCCCAAGATCCCATGCGACCACTCAGAAGATCTTGGCTTCAACTCTCGAAAAATAGGGCCACGCGATAGATCCCCAATGACTTTGACAAAGAGGCTCAAAACACTGCTGTATTTCACTGAGAACACTTTCCGTGTATGACCACGGCGCGGGCTTGTAATCAATGCCAACGAGCAGAAACTCCGGAGACACCCCATGAAGATAAGCGTGCGACAATTACTGACCGGCACAGGTCTCGTCTTAATCGGCGCCTGCTCCAGCGGTCCTCAGACCACGGACGACGATGAGGCCCCCGTGGCAGAGGAGACAGCGGAGGACGAAACGCAGGTCGATATGGACGAGCCGTCGCTGGCCGTCGACGACAGCGAAGAGACTGACGCCGGAGAGGGACCGCGCTTTGGTACTTTCGGCTTCGACCTCGAGGGGATGGACCGCGACGTGGTCCCCGGCGACGACTTTTATGGCTACGCCAACGGCGTCTGGGATCAAACAGCGGAGATTCCATCGGACCGCGCCCGTTATGGCGTCTTCGATATGCTGGGACTGGAGGCGGAAGAACAGGTCAATGAGCTCGTCGTCGAAGCTCAGGAGGCCGGTGGAGAGCCGGGCTCAAACCCCCAGCTCATCGGCGACCTGTATACGAGCTGGATGGATAAGGAGGCCATCGACGCCACCGGGCTGGCGCCTGCCGAGCCCTATCTGGAGGAAATTGCCTCTATTGAAAACCACGACGAGGCCGCCGGCTTGATGGCGCAAATCGCCTATCCCTCGCTGGTGAGGATGGGCATCCTCCCGGACCCTGCCGACCCGTCGGCGCACGCCGTCCGCGTCGCTCAGAGCGGATTGGGAATGCCGACGCGCGACTATTATCTCGACGACTCGGAGCGGTTTGAGCAGTACCGCGAGGCCTATCGCGACTATATCGTCAAAATCCACGATCTGGCCGGCATCGACGGTGGCGCGGCAAAAGCCGAGGCCATCATTAACCTCGAAAGCCAGATTGCCGAGGCCCACTGGACCAGGGAGCGCTCCCGGGAGATCGAGGAGACCTATAATGTGATGAGCATCGATGAATTCGACGCGCTGGCGCCCTCATTGCACCTGGCCGACGCCATCGAGACCCGCAAGCTTGAGGGCGTCGACGAGCTCATCGTCTCTCAGCCCAGCGCCATCGAAGAGATTGGCCAGATCTTCAGTGATTCCGGGTTGGATACCATCGTCGCTTATATGGCGTTTCACTTTCTATCGGACCGGGCGTCCTGGATTTCCAGCGAATTCGACCGGGCCCGTTTTGATTTCTACTCGGCAACCCTGGCCGGGACCGAAGAGCAGCGCGAGCGCCACAAGCGCGGCGCCCGCCTGGTCAGCCGCCATCTGGGCCACGCCGTGGGGCAGGAATACGTCGACCGCCACTTCTCTGAGGATGCCTTAGAGCAGATGGAGGAGCTCGTCGAAAATCTACTGGTCGGCTTTCACGGCCGTCTTCAGCGACTGGAGTGGATGGACGACGATACCCGCGCCGAGGCATTGGAGAAGCTATCGACCTTCGAGCCGCGGATTGGTTATCCCGACGAGTGGAATACCTTCGACGATCTCGAGATCAGCGCCGACGATTATTTCGGCAACAGGATGCGCATTGCCGAGCACGACTGGCAGGAGCGAGTCGATCGCTATCCGGAACCCGTCGACCGTCAGCGCTGGCATTGGCCGCCACAGGTCGTCAACGCCAGCTATAATCCGGTGATGAATCAGATCACCTTTCCGGCGGGTATTTTACAGGCCCCGTTTTTCGATCCCGATGCCGACCCGGCCATCAATTACGGCGCAATCGGCGCGGTCATCGGCCACGAGATCGGCCACGGTTTCGACGACCAGGGCCGGCGATTCGACGCCACAGGGCGCATCCGCGACTGGTGGACCGAGGAGACCGACACCCTCTTTGAGGAGGCATCGGGCCGGCTCGTCGATCAATATTCCGAATTTTGTCCCATCGACGATCTCTGCATCAACGGACGCCTGGCGCTGGGCGAGAATATCGGCGACCTCGGCGGCATGCAGATGGCCTATATCGCCTATCGCAATCACGTCGAGCAGACCTATCCCGACGGCGAAGCGCCGGTGATCGACGGATTTACCGGCGACCAGCGCTTCTTTTTATCCTGGGCTCAGGTGTGGCGCTCGCTGTACCGCGACGACGCCCTGCGGGCCCAACTCGTCAACGGCCCCCACTCGCCGGGCATGTACCGGGTCAACGGTGTGGTGCGAAATCTCGACGCCTGGTACGAGGCCTTCGACGTCACAGAAGACCACGAGCTGTATCTTCCACCAGAAGAGCGGGTTTCAATCTGGTGACGGATAGCTGCACATTTTCTGCACATTAACGGCGGCAGATCGCCATAGAGCAGACAAACCGACGGCAATTAACCCGTCTACCTTTGGTCTCGAAGTTCGCACTTCATATTGCCAGAGGACATAGTC
>SKQC01000300.1 GCA_007119175.1 Myxococcales bacterium
AAATAGGCGAGCATCTCTTCTTCTTCCTCAAGGATTCCCTCGCATATCCGAATTGTTTCCTGGTCGTCCAATTTATTGGCCAGGGTGATAATAGCCTTATAGGACGCGATTTCGGATTGTTCGGCCACGGTGCCGATAATGGCGTCGCGGACAACGGAGTCGCCGAAAATACCGAGCATTCGCGACTGAGCTTCGCCCATGAGTTTGGACAGCCCCTCGCGCACCTGGGAGACGTCACCGCCGAGGCGGCTGATACATCCCTTGACCAGATCGGCGTGGCGCTGACTCTGCTCTCGGTGGCCGTATAACCGCGACTGAAGTTCGGGAAAGCTGGAGGCTCGTTCGGCCTGGTTTCCCAGCATATTCACCAGGCGGGTCTCCATGGAATAGGCGCTTTTAAGCCAGTTGATGAGCAGTTCGTTGTACTTGGTGGTTTCGGCCATAGTGATACTCCTGCGGTGACCATATGTCGTCGGGCACCGGTGATGAGAAAACGAATGTCGATTAATCACCGGCGAGAGCCCAGCCTCAAAGCTCGGCTCTGCCAGGTTGATTCGTCGTGACTACGAAAGATTCGAACCAGGGATAAAGAGTCAATGATGTCAGTGTATTAGGGGCCTTCTGGGACTGGTCCCGGGCCGTCGTGTTCGGCGTCGATTGAGCGCTGCAATTGTTGCGCTTCGGGAGCGATTTCGAGGTGTGAGAAGGGTCTTTCAACGAGTTGACGAAGGCCTTTTAGAAATTGGCGACCGGCGGTGCGCAAGACCTCGCCGAGGTTGTCGACCCCCACTGTGGGTGCCTCCTCGTGGCGGACGCCATCGGCGCTTTCGACGCCCAATCCCTTGCCATAGACCATTCGTCCGCCCAGATAGGCGCTATAGCTGACGGCGCCCATAAGACCGATGCCCAGCGATAGATAACCCCATCCCGGGCGGGGGCGCCGGAGGCGGTAGATACACATTGCCGAGGAGACGGCGACGGCGCTGAGGTTGATATTTCGGTGGGTGTCGAGCATCGCATACGCTTCGTCGTCGCCGCGCACTTCCTGCTCGGCAATCAGGCCGGTGGCGGCCGTGACCCCCGCAGCGGTGGCGGCGATCGGGGTCACCAGGCGCGCCGCCCGCGTGAGCTGCTCGTTGTCGAGTAGATTCCCGGCGATATCGAGGCCCAACGCCGTAGGCAGCAAAACCAGGGGGTAATGAGTGAGACTGGGGTGAATTTCGTGGAGACGAATTTTCATGGAACCTTCCGCGCACCGAAGAGGCGATTAAAGAGGCGGTCGTATTCCACGAAATCTAATCACTATTTATCGGCCACGAAGTCGGCCGCCACCACACCTTTTAGTCCTCTTCGGGAGAGGTGGTCAGTCCCACTCCTTCGCGCAGGCGTTTAATGCCAGCGGAAGCCGTAAACGACCAATGCGTCGGTAGGAATCGGCGCACCATCAACACCGAGCATGGAGCCTGGTCGGCGATGACATCGGGAATGGCACCGAAGAGGACATTGCGCATCTTCCACTCCCGGGAGGCGCCGATAATCACCAGGTCATAGGGGGGCCCGTCGTCGAGCTGGCTGCGGATCCCCTCGGTGACCCGTTCGGCGCGCTGCAGATGGTAGACGACCTCGACGTCGCCGCGCTCGACGACCTCCTCGACGATCTCCATTGCCGAGCCGATGATGCGCTTTTCCTCCTGCTCGACATCGACCTCCGGGCGGACCACCCGCAGCATATGGATCGTCGCTCCCGTCCTTCGCGCAACGCGGGCGGCGACCTCCAGGCCCAGCCGGGCGTGAACGCCGCCTCCCCAGGGCAGCAGGATACGGTCGATCTTCTCAAGCCCCCGATCTTTGAGCATCGCCATATCGCAGGTGGCTTCCCGGATCAGGCCCTGCACCGGGCTTTCGTGGATGCGGCCGATATTGAAGCCGCCCTCCCAGCCCATCAGCAACATATCGCCGCCGACCTCGTGGGTTTCGGCCTGGAGTACCGCGAAGGGATCGTGAGCCACCGTGGGGTATGCCTCGATTTTGGGGGCCTGCGGGTCGTCGGAAATCTCCTCGGTATAGTCGTCGATCACCGAGCGGATCCGTTTGACCGATCCCTGCTCCTCAAGTTGGGTCCGCGCCGCATCGAGGGTGGTCTGGATTGGAATACGCACCACGTGCAGGCCAAATACATGGCCCTGCTCGTCATAGCCGCCGGCAATAAGCGAACCCAGCTTCAACAGACTCTTTTCGTGTTCGGGGTTGGCCATGGCGACGGCAATACGCCTGGCCGAATAGGGCTCGATGGGGCGTTTGATGACCTCCGGGGCTTTCGCCTCTTCCGGTTTCGGTCCCTTCTCGGTGGTGGGGGAGTAAAAGAAGGTGGCCAGGCCGATCGCATTCCAGCGCTCCTTTAGGTGCGGCACGCTGTGAATGATGTCGATATTTGAGCGGGCGACAAAGAAGTACCAGCAAAGGCTGATGACGATGAGGCCCACGACCGCCAAAATCGGCATAAAGCCCGAATAGTAGATGATGATAAGACAGGCCGCTGCCGCAAAGAGTTGGACGAAGGGATAGCCCGGGGCCCGATAGGCCGGCCGGTACCAATCGGGGTCGGCGGCCCGCAGGATGACGCACCCGACGTTGAGAGCGGCGTAGCTATAGAGTTGGAGGACGCTGGCGATTTTGGCCAATAACTCCAGGTTGTCGAGGGTGATAAAGGCCAGCGCCAGGGCTCCGGTGACCAGAATGGCCCGATGAGGGGTCAAAAAGGAGTTGTGAATCTTGGAGAAAAACCCGGGGGCCATCCGGTCGCGGGCCATGGCCAGGTTGATCCGGGAGGCCGCCAAAATACTGGCGTTTGCCGACGAGATTGTGGCCAGCAATCCGGCGGCAATAATAGCGATGCCGCCCAGCGGGCCGAATATGATATTGCCGGCTTCGGCGAGCGGATCGGAGAGGTTGCCGATTTCACGGTGGGAGAACATACCGCCCAATACGACCAAAATCAGCACATATAAAACGGTGACGATGAGCACCGAGCCGATGAGTGTGCGCGGTAGATTGACCCCCGGATTTTTGATCTCCTCGGAGACGGCGGCGATTTTGACGAAGCCCAGAAATGAGACGAAGACCAGGGCGGTAGTCGAGGCCACCGGGGCTGTTCCCTCCGAGAAAAAGGGCGTTAAATTGGCGGGCTCGACGTTGATCAACCCGCCGACGGTGATGACCGTCAAAATGCACAAAAGGGTCATGACGATATAAAATTGGGTGCGCCCCGATTGCTTTGCTCCCACCACGTTTAAGATCACCAAAAGAGCGCCGCCGACGGCGGCGGCCACCGGCACAGGAGTGCTCATAAGGGGGGCCAGCATCTCGAAGCGCTCGCCCAGGCGGTTAAAGACCTGCAAGACGTACTCTCCCATCCCCACCAGGTAAAAGGCGATGGCGAAGGTCAGACTCAGCCAGATGCCGATCCCGGAGATGGCGCCGAACATCGGGCCCAATGCGCGGGAGACAAAATAATAATCCCCCCCCGATTTGGGCATCCCCGTCGCCAACTCAGCGGTGCTGGCTGCGGTCATGGCACAGACGATGCCGGCGCCCACAAAGGAGAGGATCGCCGCCGGACCGGTCAGCTCCAGGGCGGTGCCGGCGAGCAGGAAGATGCCGGCTCCAATCATGGTCCCCACCCCGATCGTCAGGGCGTCCCAGAATCCAAGTTCACGTCGTAGCTTACTTTCTGCGATGACCGACTCCTTAGCGCTGTTAATCTATTGCTGGTCACAGCCACATTTGTGACTGTGGGCTGCCGACAAAAAAAACACAACTGACAACTGGGGACGAGAGAAGCGACAAATTTTCGCAAGCTCCCTTGACCTTCGTTGTCAGTCGGCGAGGAGACAATTTGTCACGCATCGCCACTTCGGTCACAATGCGATTGCCCCGGCGGGGCAGTGGAGCTCGAAGCCGCTTCGCGGTAGTTTTAAAAGCGGTGAATAATGGCGAAATACCGATCAGTTGGGAATCTGGATGCGATATCGACTCAATGCAGCAATTGCGGTGGCCGGCGTCATTGTGATGCTCGCCGCGTTTTTGTCGGCCACAACGGGCTGCGCCAGCGGCGAGGTCGACGATAATTCGTCGAGCAACGGCGAGGACGTTGAAAACGGCGGTGAACTCGACGGCGGTGTGGCTGATGCACCGCAAAATAACGGACAGTCCGACACTGACGCCTCAGGTGAGGAACCCGACACAGACGCCGACGGCGGTGGTGGGGGAGGTGAATTGTGCGATGGCGACCAGGATTGCAGCGACGACGATCAAGTCTGCGATTTATACGAGGAGATCTGCGTCGACGCCTGCGCCGCCCATAGCGATTGTGCCAGCGATGCCTGTCGCTTTTCCACCGGCCACTGTCTGGAGTGCGACGATGATGCTCATTGTGAGGACGGGGTCTGTGATGACGAGCCCGAACCGCCAGTATGTCGCGATTGCATGATCAATCTCGACTGTCCCGGCGATCTGGTCTGTAGCCCGGATTTTGAATGCGTGGAATGTGTGGACGACGCAGTCTGCCCGGGGCCATTTACTCCCTTTTGCAACACCGAAGAAAATAGCTGTGTGCGCTGCGCAAACGACGACCAATGCCCGGGCGATGATATCTGTCATCCCGGCGGTGAGGACTGCGTGGAGTGTCTCGACGATACGGATTGCCCGGAGCAATATGAGTGTGAGGACGGCCGATGTGCTGGCTGTGAGTCAGATACGGATTGCCCCGGTGGCGTCTGCCGACAGGACGATAGTGTCTGTGTGGAATGCTACGAAGATGATCAATGCACGGGCAGCTTTCGCTGTGACGACGAGGATTTTATCTGTCACGAATGCCTGGACAATCAGGACTGTGAGACCCTGGGTGCTGTCTGTGCCTTCGAATTTGACCTCGACCTGCAGCATATCGTTCGATTTTGCGCCGATTGTGAGACCAATTCCGATTGTGTCGGCGATGAGCCGCCGCTGTGTAACTCCGATTATCAATGCGTCGAATGCATCGATGACGGCGACTGTGGCGCCTCGCAGGCGTGTAGCGCCGGTGGAAGTTGCATCTAATAAAATTGCTCAACTTCGAAAAGGACAGCCACTATGGTCAGCACACCAAAATATTGGATGATGTGGGCGCTCAGTCTTTGTGTGGTGGCCGTCGTGTTTTCGGGAATGACGGGATGCGCTGAAGGCGAGGTGGAGGGCGCGCCTACAGGTGATGTCGGAAATGGCGGCACACTCGACGTGACGTCGAATGACACCGCGTCCAATGACACCACGGCGAATGACACCACGGCCGATGGAGGCGGGGAACTCGATGCCGGGGAGGATGGCGACGTGGAGACCGGCGTTGACGTCATCGAACCCGGTGAGTGCGAGGATGACTCCGACTGCGCGGGAGAAGATCGCGTCTGTGATCCCTATTCCTTCGATTGCGTCGACGCCTGCGACGACGAAGAGGATTGCCCCGACGGGGTCTGTGACCCGACGAGCGGTTATTGTCTGCCCTGTGTCGACGATGAGCACTGTGATGAGGGCGTCTGCGATCTGGGAGGCGACGAAGATCTGCCCCTTTGCCGTGAATGTGTCGTCAACCTCGACTGCGACGGAGAGTTGGTCTGCAGTGAGGAGTACGAATGCGTTGAATGCGTCGACGATACTGTCTGTCCCGGTCCCCATACGCCTTTTTGCGATACCGAGGAAAATATCTGTGTTCGCTGCGCCACCGACGATCATTGCTCGGGCAACGACGTCTGTGACACGGAGGCCGAAGAATGCGTGGAATGTATGACCGCCGACCATTGCAGTGAGCCCTTTTGTCATGAGCAGAGCTGTGTGGGGTGTATCGACGACGACGATTGCTCCGGCGACGATTTCTGTGATGAGACCACCAAAAGCTGTCGCGGTTGCACTGATAATGACGATTGCGACGAGGGATTTTGCGACACCGATGAACAGCTATGTGTGACCTGTCTTGAGCACGACCATTGTGGCAGCCAATACTGCGATACCGACGAGCATGTCTGTCGCGAATGTGTCCAAAATAGCCACTGCTCCGGCGGTGAGGATTGCATCGTCGAGGGGGACAATCATTTTTGTGCCGAATGCGGCGATGATAATGATTGCTCCGGAAGCCAGGTCTGTACCTCCCAGAATGAGTGCGTGGACTGTGAAGGCGACAATGATTGCTCCGGCAGTCAGGTATGCACCACCGGCGGAAGTTGCGTGGAGTGCATTGGCAATAACGATTGTACGAATGCTTCGTTTCCCCACTGCACGGACAACCAATGCGTCGAATGCACCCAGGACAATCATTGCGACAGTGGATATTTATGTCATGAGATGGAGTGCTGGGAAGAGGGCACGGCTGTATGTTCCGATGATGATGAATGCCCTTCCGAGACCTGCGATTCCAATTTTGGGGCCTGTGAGTGCGACCCCATAGCAAGTGAATGCTCGTCCGGACAGACCTGTTGCATTATCTTCGGGATTCCCTCTGGCTCGATCTGTACCTATGACTGCTGATAGCAACTCAATTCGGTGGTTTTTATTGCCGGTACTGACGTAAATTTCAGCGAAGGGGGTTGTATCGTCGCCGTCGGTGCACATTGTCGGGGCGATCGAAATACCAATCGTTTTTTTTGACAAGGATGCACGCCATGACCAGCGATGAGTTTCGAATCGTTCACGCCACCGATCTGTTGCCCGACGGGCAGACGACCTTCGATCACGCCGTCACCGTTGCTCGCGAGACCGACGCACGGCTGACTAC
>SKQC01000267.1 GCA_007119175.1 Myxococcales bacterium
GTCAGCGGCATCAGTCCGTATTGGCACAGCATTCCCACCAGGATTGCCTGCGGCTTGCGAAGGGCGATGGCGAAGTCTTTGAAGGTCAAAGACGAGCCCATACCGAGCATGATGATGATCATCATCACGCCGAGTAGCGTCGTTTCCAGTTCGGTCAACATCGGTGGTTAATCTCCCAGTACTTCGTCGCGCAACTCGCGGCGCAGAATTTTTCCGATTGGTGTCTTCGGCAGGTCTTCGCGAAATTCAATGGTCTTCGGCCGTTTATAGCCCGTCAGATGCTCGCGGCAGTGGTCTTCGACCTCCTGTCGGGTCAGCGACTCGTCGCGCTTGACGATATAGGCCTGAACTTCTTCCCCACTCTTTTTGCTGGGCACACCGATGACGGCGGCCTCCATCACCTTGTCGTGACGCGACAGGACATCCTCGATCTCATTGGGATAGACATTAAAGCCGGAGACCAGAATCATATCCTTTTTGCGGTCTACGATCTTAAACGTGCCCTCTTCGTCCATCTCGGCGACATCCCCGGTATACAGCCAGCCATCTTTGATGGTCTTCGCCGTCTCCTCGGGGCGCTCCCAGTAGCCCTGCATCACCTGCGGGCCGCGCACGCATAGTTCACCGGCCTCGCCGGGCTCGACGAGGTTATCTTCCTCGTCGACGAGTTTGATATCCGTCATGGGCACGGGAATGCCGATGGTATTGCTGTGGCGCGTGGTGTGCAGGGGCTGAAAACAGACCGCCGGCGATGCCTCGGTCAGCCCGTAGCCCTCGGTCAGCGGCGCGCCGACCATCTCCTCCCATGCCTCGACGACGGCGTGATGCATCGCCGCCCCACCGCCGGCGGCGGCTTTGATATGCTTTGGGGGATAGGCGATAAACCACTCCTCATTGAGCAGGGCGTTGTACAGCGTATTGACCCCGGTCAACCAGGTGATGTCGTAATTTTCGATCGCCCGCTGCACCCGTTGGATGGGCCGTGGACTGGGCACCAGAATATTGCGAGCCCCCACCAGATACATGGTCAAAAAGTTCACGGAGCAGGCAAAGATATGATAAAGCGGCAGCGCCGTGAGGACGACCTCGCTGCCCTTTTCCAGATGGCTGGCGGTCATGGCCCGTATCTGGGCCAGATTCCACAATAAATTTCCGTGGGCGAGCATCGCTCCTTTCGCCACTCCCGTGGTACCTCCCGTATATTGCAACAGCGCCAGATCGTCGTGGGTCAGGTCCTTCCAAAACTCCTCGACATCCTCGCTGCCGCCCTCGTTCCGCCCCTTTTGTAGCGCTGCCGGAAGTCGGGTGACATCCATCGTGTGAGAGGGAATGGCCCGATTCCAATACTTCATCACCCCGTAGGTGATCTGCTTTACGATGGGCGGGAAAAACTCGGGGACCCGCATAGTGATCACATGCTCGATATCCGTCTCGTCGAGCACTTTCTCGAGCTTGTCGGCGAAGAGATCGACGATGACAACGGCCTTTGCACCGCTGTCGTTGAATTGATGCTCCATCTCCTCCGGCGTGTACAGCGGATTGGTATTCACCACCACGCAGCCGGCCTTGAGAATCCCCAGCATGGTCACCGGATAACACAGACAATTCGGCATCTGCAGCGCCACTCGGTCGCCGGGCTCAAGGGCGAGGACCTTTCGCAAATACAGCGCGAAAGCATCGCTCATCTCGTCGACCTGAGCATAGCTCAACGAGCCGTACATGCCGTTTGGCATCACCGTGGTAAAGGCCGCCTTGTCGGCATATTCTTTGGCCGCCTCCACCACTGCCGAAGGCAGATTGGGATGCGACGGCGTAGAGAGCATCTCCTCGATATGATTGCCATATTGAGACAGCCAGGGCCGCTGTTCCTGGTCGCGTTCGGCGTACTCCATGATCGACACTCGGCAAATTAGAGGAATCGGGATTGGGGTGTGACGTTTGCGCCATGCTGCAACGAAAATAGCGCTTTGGCAAGACTCACTCAGCGAGGACTCGGATTCTTCACACTCTCGGATCCACAGGGCCCGTACACCGTCGGTTCCCACCTGCCGAACTCACTCGTTAGCATGAGGATCGGCGAGATGTACGCTGGTCCCATCTTTCATGCGAAGCACGAGAGGCTGGCCAACCTGTTCATAGGCTCTAAACGGGATCTCCGAATCCTCATCGAAGCCATGAAGGTCCGCCGAGGAATTGACATCAATGGCTTCGATTTCATCAAAATCAAAGATCAGGGCCTCCGAGGTTCCCCAGATTGATCGCCGGCTGATTTCGATGATGCGCTGGCGCCGATTGATTCTCAGAGTCCCAATCCTCACGGCGGCCACACTGAAGGCCATTGCCAGAAATAGCACCAGAGCGCTCAATACTAGCCCCCCGGCGAGATTCGAATATTCGATCCGCAATTCCTGGCGGTAGGGATCGGCGAGAAAGCCCTGGATCTCCTCTAAATTCTCTTGCGCCCTCTTATTTGATTCGCCGTGAAGCACGAGCCGTTGCGAAGGGTCGCCGGTTTCCCACTCCACCATTATGCGGCGCAATACTTGACTCTCACCGTTGCGAGCCCGACGCAGATCGTCGATGGGAAACGACACATTTTCGTAGCTCAGCAACGTGCTTCGCTCAAAGACACACTCCCCGCTCGTCTCTGTGTGGCGCTGGCAATCTAGCTGTGCCTGATCGTTGCCCCAGACAAAGGACACGAGCGTGACAAACCAAAACAAAAGCGCCACCCCCATCCACACCCAGGGTATATAGCGAATCACCAGACGGTCCGGCCCTTCGAGTCGACTCCACACGCTGTGATCTCCTGGTTAGCTCTGGCCTGATAACGCTTGACCGAAAAACTCTCCACGCTCGATCTCAGGGTCCGCGAATCTCAAACCCCGCGTCTATCACTCGCTTTTGACCTGGGGCAATAAGACACGAAAAAGCGTCCCCCTGCCGGGTTCGCTCTCCACCTCGATACGTCCGTCGTGAGCCTCGACAATTTGTTGGCATATATACAAGCCGAGGCCCGACCCCTTGTCGACCGGTTTGGTGGTGAAGAATGGGTCGAAGATGCGCGGGAGTTGAGCCTCTTTAATGCCGGCGCCGGTATCACTGACTTCGACCACGAGCCACTGGTCCCGTTCGGCGAGTTCGATTCGGATCTCATTTTCCTCGACATTGCCCTCGTCGATGGCATGGATGGCATTGAGCAATAGATTCAAAAAGACCTGGGCCAGTCTGCTGGGGGCGCCGTCAACGGCCTGTGGTGGGTCATCGTCAACGATGATGAGGCGGGCACGATCGCGGATCTTATGGGACACAATATCGACAACGGAATCGATTATCGATCGCAGGTTTGTTGAGCGCCGCGAATTATTGTCGTCGGGAGAAAAAGTGTGGAGCTGTTTGACGATATTTCGGATGCGATTACCTCCGTGAATCGCATCGTCTACGGCCTCGATTACGACGTCGATATCACGGCGCAGCGAGGCGTGGTCGATGTCGTGGCGTTGCTCGTCGCCAGGCGTGTCCAGCGACTCTTGAAGGTCTTTGAGAGATCGACTGGAGAATTCGAGATTGGTCGTCACGTAGCTCAATGGATTGTTAATCTCATGGCCCACCCCGGCGGCAAGCGTTCCGGCGGTAATCATTCGATCCATCTGCATCATGCGGGCAGCCATCCGCTTTTTCTCGGTGATATCTCGGGCGATACTCGCGATCGCCGGCGCTCCGTCAAAGATGACCATTCGCCCTGTCAGATCGGCTACCCACTCCGAACCATCGGCGCGCAACAAGACAGTCTCTCGCATTGGCACTTGTTCGCCCGTAGCAAGCATTCGACGGACTCGAGCTTTTAGATCCGAGTGCTCGTCGGGATGGACGAAGTTAAATACGTACGTGCCGAGTAATTCGTCTGCGTCGTCGACACCAAATTTGTCGATAAAGGCGGAATTGACGTACAGGAACTTCTCGTCGCGATGAATGGCAATGCCATCGGGAGCATATTCGATAACCTCCCGAAAACCTCGCTCCGATAGCTGAACCCTGGAGCGCAACTCCTCCTGCTCGGTCAGATCGTCGACGATGACCACGAGCGCACTGCGTTCAGCACCAGAGGCAGTCGACCGGCGTTTTACGCGAAGGTGCCGGATCGAGCCGTCTGCTCGGGTGAATGTGAACAGTGACCTTTCATCCTGGTGTGCGAGCAGATATTCGGCGAAGTCTCCCAAACCATCGATCGAGGAGAGCTTCGCGCCGATGACCTCCGCGTCGTCGAGGCCAAACATCGCGCAGAAGGCCGGGTTGACCCTGCACACACGTCGCTGCTCATCGAGTACGACAAGTCCAGCCGACATCTCTGCGACCAGGAAATCGGCGAGCTGGTTATGTGTTTTCTCGGTCATCACCAAATTCTATTGTTGAAGTCTGTTCGACGATATTATCCGGAGTAAGCATTCAGTTGGGCGACGAAATTATGCGCCAATACGCCCCTGATGTTCGAGCCAGCAGCCCGAGAGGCGGCCAGGCTGGCCGCGGGCCCCAGGGGCTGAACGCTTACTGTTGTGAGACGTCGTCATGGGGCGAAATCGGCGTCACAGATAAGACATCAAGCTCCCCAGCCGATGCGCCGGGAGTTGTCGAATCGATTGTCGATGCAACGGACCCGACTTAAGGTCTTTCACCAGTCGGTGATCTCATAATCCTTGAGAAATTGCCCCCAGATATGCTCCCCGGTGTTGATACCGGAAAAAATCGGATCGACGATGCGGGCGGCGCCGTCGACGATATCAAGGGGGGGATGAAAGTCATGAATCTCGCGTTTTTTTGCGGCGTGGTGCGCCGGATCTTCGTCGGTGACCCAACCGGTGTCGACGCTATTCATGTGGATTCCGTCCTCGATATAGTCCATCGACGAGGTCCGGGTCATCATATTTAGCGCCGCCTTCGCCATATTGGTGTGGGGATGACGGTCGGTCTTAAAGATCCGGTAAAACTGCCCCTCCATTGCCGAAACATTGACGATATGTTTGTCCCTGGTGGGAACGGCGACCATCAGCGGTTTCAAGCGGGCATTGATGATAAATGGTGCCACCGTATTGACGAGATGAACCTCGAGAAGTTCGATGGCCGAAATTTCGTCGGTCTTTAGCCGCCAGCTATTGACTTTGCGCAGGTCGACTTGCTGCAAGTCGGCATCGAGTTGCCCCTTTGGAAAAAGGTGATTTCCCCTCTCCTTATCCTCTGCGAGAAGCTCGACCTGACTGAGCAGCGCCGCTGGCGTATCGGGGTTTGCCGGCAATCGCTCTTCGCTTGCTGTCGGGTCGTCGATTCGCCCCAGTAGCCGTCGCTGCTCGTCGGTGAGTTCGTCGGTGGATAGCTCGCGCTCCATGAGGTGGTCGTAAAATCCGGCCGGCCGGCGCACGGTCTGACAGGCGTTGTTGATGATAAAATCAAGCCTGGGCAGGGTCCGATTCAACTGTCGGCAAAACTGCTCGACGCTCGGCGTGTGGCGAAAATCAACGCCGTAAATCTCGAGGCGGTCACTCCACTCGCAAAAATCTTCCTCGGCAGCGTATCGCTCCGTGGCGTCATTGGGAAACCGGGTCGTACAGATGACCTTCGCCCCGGCGCGGAGCAGCATGATCGCCGCCTGATAGCCGATTTTGACTCGAGACCCGGTCACCAGGGCAACTCGCCCCTTGAGGTCGGCCGTCTGAAAGCGCTTTGCGTAGTTGAAATCACCGCAACTCAGACACATCTGATCGTAGAAAAAATGCACATCATGAAACTCATCGCCGCAGACATAACAACTGCGCGGTTTTTTGGTCTTGCCGATGGGCGTCGATGTCTGCCCCGCCCCATCGGCGTCCTCGTCGCTCAACTCCTCTAAGTCGTCGACGTCGTGAAAGTCGCGGAGGCGTTTCGGGGTCTGAAAGATGGGATTCTCGCGGGCCTCACGGATACCGGTCTTATCCAGTAGTTGCTGGTCGGCCTGTCTTTCCTCCCGCTTTTTTTTGCGCTGTTTTGCCCGGGTCAATACCTTGCGAGCGTGTTTTCCGGGCCGAGAGACCCGCCCGGCGGCGGTCAAAAACCGAATCCGCTCCTCTTCATTGGTATCAACCAGAAGGGAGCGATCCTCGACTATCTCCTCGAGCAATTCCGTGGCTTCTTTAATTCTCTGATTGAGGTCTTTCATAGGTGCCGCTGATGGTAAATATCGATGGTTCGAAGATAGCCGCCACATCAACGCTCAGGGGTCGGTGACGCCGCGCAGAGCGTCGTCTTGCTGCTGCTGGCGATCCGTGGCGGTTTCTTCGAGGTCATCGCGCAGCTCATCGAGGTTGTCGTTGATCTGTCCCCGTTGGATCTCCCGAGGCTCCTGGAGCCGTTCTGCGGCCGGTTCGTCTATTTCCTCATCTTCAACCTCTTCGGGGCTATCGCACATCCCGCCCGTGAGAAATACAGCCAGAACCAGAACGATCAAAATCATGGGCGAGCGCATCATCTACTCCTTCGTCGAGAAAAAAGGCGTCTCTTTTTTAAGTTTGTCATGAATGACGTGGCCATAGTAGCGCCGACGGCCGGGAGATGACTTTACTATGCGCCAACCGGCTTATGTTTCAAACAACCGACGTAGCTAACCCGGATTATTCATGACACGTCTACTGCGGCTCATCAGCCCCAAAATCGCTTCATTTCACTCCTCGACGATGCGCTGCATCGCCTGTGGGGCTCAATTTTGCGCTTTTGACGCTGATTTCA
>SKQC01000214.1 GCA_007119175.1 Myxococcales bacterium
GGTATTGAGAGAGTCGCTTTTGTACTGCGTCAGCACCTTGATTTTGTACAGGCCGCTGTTGACGAAATTGGACAGGACGAGATCGATGATTCGATATCGGCCTCCAAAGGGCACCGCCGGTTTGGCGCGCTCCGTGGTAAGTGGACGCAGGCGTGTACCCTGTCCTCCGGCGAGTATCATGACGAGTACGTCATTCATCGGCGACTCCTATCAGTAGAAACTGCGGAGCAGAAAAAGATAGCCCCAAAATTCAGGGAACAAGTCCAAGCACGAAGGCGGTGGCGCCGAGCAATACGACGACCAGTGCTACCAGAAGGGACACCCAGATGCCGGCCATGGAGCTGGATTGGGAAGAGTTCGTCTTCGACGGTGATACCGGCGTATTATGTTCCTGGCGCGGCGAGCGCTCAGGGGCATGGGGATTGTCGGCGGCCTGACGGGGAGCGGCCGTGTTCTGAGGCTGACGGGCGGGCGCCGGTGCCTGTTGGGCCTGTGCTTGCTGAGCCGGTGCCTGCTGAGCCTGTGCCTGCTGAGCCTGTGCCTGCTGAGCCTGTGCCTGCTGGGCGGGAGACGAATTGGGGGGCGGCCCCTTGATGTCTCCGGGGAGAGTCGGCGGACCGCCTCGTTTTGGTCGGGACTGCTTGGCGTCGCCCCCGGCGGCTTCGGGAGCGGGCTTTTGGACTGCTTTGTAGGCGGAGGTCGAACGAGCGATATCGCCGAGTCCCGCTTCTTGCCACGAGGCGGTGCCGTCGCCGCTATCGCTGCCACTGCCGGCCTGTGCCTCTGCGTTGGCCATGGCCTTCATGGCATCTTTCGTGGCCGGACCATCGCCGCCAAAGCCCAGATCGGCCCACATTCGCGGATCTTCAAAGCCACCACCACCGTCGGCGGCCACTTCTCCCTGGTCGGGCAGCGAGTCGTAGTGCTGGGCGAGGTACATATCGAGATCTTTGATCTCCTCCAGTGATTTGAGTCGGTCGAGCTGCTTTTGAATGGCCTCTCCCACGGCCTCGTCCTGGGCGGTCTTTTTTCGCTGTGGACGCTGCTCGCGAAATTGGGTCACCAGAGTGGACAGGTCGTAGGAGGTCACCACCCGGCCGTGGCCAAATAAAAACTTGGCCAGCGATCGGCCCAGGTCCTCAGCGCTCTGATATCGGGCATCGACCTCGCGGGCCAGAGTGCGCATCAGCACTTCTTCTAACTCTGGCGGCACGTCGTTGCGCTGTTTTCGGATCGACGGAATCTCTGCCTTGCGAACCAGTTGGAGGGTGTCGTAGTCCGACTCGCCCAAAAATAGGCGGCGGCCGGCGAGCATCTCCCACAGCAGGATCCCTACCGCAAAGATGTCGGTGCGCTCATCGACTTCTTCACCATGGGCGGCCTCCGGCGACAGATAGCCGAATTTTCCCTTTACCACGCCGGGATCGGTGGCTTCGGCCTGACTTTTCGCTTTGGCGAGGCCGAAATCGGTGATTTTGACCTCCCCAGAGCTCGACAGCAATACGTTGGGCGGGCTGATATCGCGGTGGACGATATCTAAGGGGTTGCCCGACTGGTCTCGCTTTTCGTGGGCGTGAGTCAATCCCTTGCATACTTCGATGGCGATAAAAACTGCATGCTGCACGGTCATCGGCTGATCGTGGCGATGCAGAAATTCGATGAGCTTTTTTAAATTGGTGCCGTCCACATACTCCATGACGATGAAGTAGGTGCCGTCGGCGATCCCCAGATCGAAGACGTGAACGCAATTGGTGTGATTTAAGTGGAGACTGACCTTGGCCTCGTCCAAAAACATGCGGACAAAGCGCTCATTTTGCGTCAGGTTGGGAAGGATGCGCTTGATGGCAACCAGCTTTTGAAAGCCCTGCATGCTGGTGGAATTGGCCTTGAATACCTCGGCCATACCACCGGCATCGATGCGCTCGATAACCTTGTATCGTTGTTGTGCCATATAGGGTCGGCATCCGGTGCAGAGTGTTGTCTCGGCGAGTATACGGCACGGGGAGGCGATGGCAAAGTAAATCGCCGGCGCCACCGATTAGTATAAGCGTCTTCCGTTTAGGACGAACTGGTGGGATTGCGAAGGGTGGGGTGAACGGGCCGCTGGCGCAATCCGCGAATACGATACAGATCGACTTGTTCGACCTTTCCCTTCAATGCCGTGGGCGGAAGCTTGTCGGCGATCACCAGATTTTTTACGTCCTCAAAGGTATTGCCGCCGATGACGATTTGATCGGGGCCGGCCGATGAGCAGATCCGCGCCGCCGTATTCACGGAGTCACCCATCACCGTATAATTCATGCTCTTCGTCGAGCCCATATAGCCTGCGACCATCTCACCGGTGTTGAGCCCGATGCCGATATGCAGGGTCTGCTCGTTTTGCTCCTGGCGCTTGGAGTTGAATACGGCGATGGCCTGCTGCATCTCCACGGCGCATCGCATTGCCCGTTCCGTGTCGTCGGGGCGCGACAACGGCGCTCCCCAGATGGCCATGATCTCGTCGCCGATAAATTTGTCGAGCGTTCCCTCGTGCTTGAAGATGACGTCCACCATCAACTCGAAATACTCGTTGAGAAGGGCGACGACCTGTTGAGGAGCGTGTTTTTCGCTATACGAGGTGAAATTGCGGATGTCGGCGAACATGATGGTGCCACGGCGCAACTCGCCGCCCTTTTTCATCTCCAACCGTCCACTGACAACTTCCTCGACCAGTTGGGGAGAAAGAAGGCGGTGGAGCTTTTCGCGGACGACGATCTCCTCTTCCATCTTTTTGATAAGCCGGTGGTGATTGATCAATACCGCGGCCTGGCGGGCAAAGCCGGTCAGAATCTGAAGGTCTTTTTCAGTAAATGCCCCGCTCTCAACGGTGGAGTCGAGGTGGATGACGCCGAGCAGCGTATCTTCCAAAAGCAGGGGAACGCTCATCGTGGAGCGGATATTGCCCAAAATAATCGAATGAGCCCCCGAAAAGCGGTCGTCTTTCATGGCGTCTGAGCTCAGCACGGCCTGCTTTTCGTCGATGACCTCGTTTAGGATGGTCCGCGAAATCCGCACGTCGCCGACCCCCTTGGAGTCGTCGCGGCCCCGGACCACCATCGGGACCAGCCGCTCCGTATCCTCGAGCTTCATCAAGATTACCCCGTTGTCGGCCGGAAAGATCTCGAAGGCCTTCTCCAGGATTTTCTCCAGCAGCACGTCCAGATCGGTTTCCACACCGATGGACTGACTCAGAGCGTGGGCGATGCGCAGCTTTTCGTAGTCTCGACGCAGGACTTCGCCGTCTTTGATCTGGTTTTCCGGCAAAAACCCCTCATCGAGCTTCTGAGCGATGCGGTTTTGGATATGAGCATCGAGTTCGCCGGCGTGAATCGTCACTTTATTCTGAGAGTCGACCTCGGTGGGATCGTTGCGAAACGTCAGATCCGTGGACCCGACGCTGATCGTCGATCCGTCGTTTAATTTTCTTTTTCCGTCGACCTGGTCGCCGTCGACGAAGGTGCCATTGCGGCTGCCCAGATCGCGGACGTAAAATGAGCCCTCGATATCGAGTTCGATGACGGCGTGCTCTTTGGAGACCACGCGGTCGAGAATCTGGATATCTTGTTCGGGGTGACGCCCGATACTCGTGGTATTCTCAAGCATATGAGTCCGGCGCACGCCGCGGGTATCTCGATAGATGACCTTTGCCATGGCCGAAACTCGATAGGGGAGGTGGATCGGGGTAATGCAGTGGAATTCTATGTTGGTTCTATCGAAGTTTTCCTTTCCTTTCAACGGGCGTCGCCGCTACCAAGGTAAGGCAAGAGGCCACATCTGACGAGGCAGCCGTGCAGGGAATGCGCCGCGCGGGCCGCAGGGTTGAAATACTCGTAGCGAACGCCACCAGGGAGAGTTAATGGAGTTGCTCAACGCACGAATCTTATTGGTCGACGACGAGGTGGCCCACCTGGAGACACTGGATCGTCTATTTCGCAAAGAAGGCCACCAGGTGGAAACGGCTGCCGGGGGACAACAGGCATTGGATCTGATGAGGGAGAGTAAATTCCATCTGGTGATCACCGATCTGATGATGCCCGATATCGACGGGATGGACGTCCTCAAATTAGCCCAGACCCTGCAGCCGGAGACGGAGGTGATCTTGATGACCGCCTTCGGCACCGTGGAACGCGCCGTGGAGGGAATGAAGGAGGGGGCCTATGATTTTGTCTCCAAGCCGATTAAGCGGGCCACGATTTTAAAGGCCGCTCGCCAGGCCCTGGAGCGCCAGGCGCTGGTGGTGGAAAATCGAGAGCTCAAAGCTCGGCTTGCCGATCTGGAAGAAGAGCGCACCATCGTCGGTCAATCACCGCTGATGCGCGAGGCCGTCGATCGGGTCCGCCAGGTCGCCTCCAGCGACGCCACCGTTCTCATCAGCGGCGAGAGTGGAACCGGTAAGGAATTATTTGCGGAGATGATTTATCGCCTCAGCCATCGCTCCGACAAACCCTTTATCGCCGTCAACTGTGCGGCGCTGCCAGAGTCGATTTTGGAGAGCGAACTCTTTGGCTACGAAAAAGGCGCGTTTACCGGCGCCAATCAGCGAAAACCGGGGCGCTTCGAGGCCGCCGACGGCGGCACCTTATTGCTCGATGAGATCGGTGAGTTGTCGCCGCAGGTACAGATCAAATTGCTCCGCGTCCTGCAGGAAGGAGCCTTTGAGCGATTAGGGTCCAATATCCCCACCGAGGTCGACGTGCGAATTGTGGCGGCGACTCATAAAAACCTCGAGGAGGCGATGCAGGAGGGCACCTTTCGCGAGGACCTGTACTATCGGCTCAACGTCATCGACATCAAAATCCCGCCCCTTCGCCATCGCATCGAGGATGTGCCCCTGCTCGCGGAGCATTTTCTGCGAATTTATTGCGAGCAAAATGACCGCCAGGTGGCCGGGTTCAGCGAGACTGCCCTGGATAGTCTCCAGGGATATAATTGGCCGGGTAATGTCCGGGAGTTAGAAAATGTCATCGAGCGCGCCGTGGTCCTCGATACAGACGATCGGATTGACGACGACGATCTGCCCGAACATTTTCAGTCCGGCTCCTCGGAAGGGCGGCATATTACGATCCCGCTGGGGACGTCGCTTGAAGAGATCGAGCGTCGCGTGGTGCACGAGACACTGAAAATGACTCAGGGCGACAAAAAATTGGCGGCAAAATTATTGGGCATCGCCACGCGAACGGTATATCGCAAATTATGAGCTGCAAAAGCATAGCGGCAGCCATTGACAAAATGTCAGTAAAAACTGGGCCAGGGAAACCAAATTGACAAATTGTCAATATGATCGCCTTTCGATCATTTATTTTTGCGGTGATCGGGGCGCTGGACGCGGTATATGATCCTCAACTCGATATGGAAGTAAAATCGTGGATCCCCTTGAAATGACGGGGCCAGTGACCTATCGAGGGGGGCCTCTTTGGAGCGATCGCGAGACGAGTTTGGTGAGTTTATAGGAATGAAACCAGGGTGGCAGGCAATTTGCATCATGTTCTACCGACGGACGTGCACACACGTTTAAGGTGTGGCCAACACGATGGCTCCGATGATGGGGTCGCACGAAGATGATTCACAGTGGATGAGCGGATATGGAATCGTTTCTTCAAAAATATAGCTGGGCTATCAACTTCGGGCTTATCGCCGTGGCAGCCCTGTTGGGGGCGCTGTTTATCAACGGTTTTGTGGCCGCTCAGCTGTCGCAATTTACGGTGCCGAAGCTGCCGCCCATGACGGATCTGGAACAGGATCGGCCGCAGGTGCCCACGGATGACAGCGATCGCGATCGCTGGGTGGACGCTCTGGCAGATCGCTGTCTATTCGGCTGTCCCGAGGAGGTCGATCCCGACGCCTGTCCCGAAGAGTGCCCGGAAGGAGAAGTCTGTGAATACGGAGAATGCGTCCCAGAGGAGATCGAAGACGACCAGGAGATGGACAATGTGCCCCGGTTGACCGAACTCCCCCTGAAGCTGACCGGGGTTTTGGCGGCCCAGAATCCCAGGTGGTCGATTGCCATGATTTTCGACGAGGATGACCAGGAGACCCATATGGCCGGGGTCGGCGATTTCGTCCCCCACGACGATCCGGTGGAGGTGTTAGAAATCCGCCGCGATCGGGTATTTATCGACAATGACGGACGCCTGGAATTTATCCGCCTCGAGGACTCTCCCTACGGCGATCCTCAGGCCAGCTCGTCGGGGCGCCAGCAGACCGATCGCAGCGACGCGGAGCGCCGACGCGAAGACCGGGCACGGCGCGATCGTGGATCGCGAGACGAGTCCAGCGACGATGACGATCGCTCCGGCGTGGTCCGACAGGACGACAATCAATATACCGTCGACCGCCAGCGGATTGAATCGGAGCTCGAAGAGCCGGAGGCGCTGGCCAGACAGGCGCGGATTATGCCCAACTACCGCGATGGCGAGCCCGATGGACTGCGCCTGGTCGGGGTGACGTCCAACAGCTTTTACTCCGATCTGGGGATCCGCAGCGGCGACGTCATTCACTCCGTCAACGGCAACGCCATCAACAGCCAACAAGAGGCGATGCGGATGATCGAATCGATGGGCGAGCAAGACCAGGTGACCATCGAGGTCGAGCGGCGCGGACAGCGCCAGGAAATGCAATATAACATTCGATGAGAAATTTCGTCGGCCACCGATGAGCAGTGGGCTTTAATAATGGCCCTTGTGCGCGGTGGCGACTGCACAGCGA
>SKQC01000078.1 GCA_007119175.1 Myxococcales bacterium
CGCCCGCTGCGAACATCTATTTATCGCCATGGGCCAACATGGACGCGACGATGTGGGCGCCCAACTCGGCTGTGATCGCGACGAGTTGGGGTTTGTCGTCGTCGACGCCCACCATCACACGTCGGTGCGAAACGTATTTGCCGCCGGTGATATTACCCCGGGCGCTCAACTCGCCATACGAGCCGGCGCCGGCGGCTGTGAGGCATCCCTGTCGATCCACCACTCCCTGATCCCGGAGCACCGCAGAGTTCACCGCGACTGCTGAGCGCCTGGCCGTGTCGATGAATGCTTTTCTTCTCCGACCTCACTAGTTATCATATTGAAGAGTAACTCCACTGAAATGACTGATTTTGCGCGGAAATACCATGAAACGCTTTACACTTACCTCTCTCCTCGCGGCTGTTGTCATGGCCCTCGTTATGATCAGCAGCGTCGCCCTGGCGTCAGACGATGCCGATGAATGCGAAGAGCAATGCCTCCGGCTCCTCGAGTCCTGCGAGGTCAGTTGTGCGCCCGACTCCAATACTTGCATCGAGACATGTTTCGAGGAATTCGAGCATTGCGACGACCAGTGCTGAGTGACCCCTTCCCCTTAATTTTGAACAAAATTTATTTCGCCTCGTCTCAGGCATCGTGACCGTTGGCCCGGTGCACGGCAGACCAACGGGTTGAATGAAGCCTGACCTTGATATCGTTGCTCCACACTCGGGACTCGAAAATGAATCTACGTCGAATTACTGCTCTTTTCTCTACCGGGATATTATTATCCCTGACCGGGATCGGCTGCACCGGGTTTCCGACGGTCGAAGAGGTTCAGGTTTCCGAGGCGCCATCGGAGGTCCAACACCTCACCGTGCGCACAGAGGTGACCGTTGAAGAGATAGAAGATCCCCACGCCGATTTTCACGAAGAACACCAGCAATACCACGGTGAACAGCCACAGACACAACATAACGAGGCGGAAATTGCTGCCCGAAGCTGGGCTCAGGAGATCGAATCGCAACTGGCGGACGCCGGCATTAGAGTCGTCGGTGAGCGCGGGCCACAGCCCGATATAGACCTGAAGGTTCATGTCGAGCCATCGATCCCCTCCGGCGGACATGCCACTATGGAGGCTGCCAATAATCTGCGCTGGCAGGTGACGATGATCCACGCCGGAGAGGCCGTCGATGGCAGCGTATGGACCGCCCCGTTTCACGTGTCCAGCGAGGGGTATGAGCGGCGGCGCGATGCCGAGCAGGCCCACCATGAAAGCCTGGCGGCCCGCGTGGTCAACTCGCTTATCGACTCCACGGCAGTGACCCGGATTGCTCAAGAGCAATCGCCACGGCCCGTCGAGGAGGTCGACGCCGTGGCCAGCGCCGACGACGAGGCCAGCTCTCCCGCCACGACCGGCTCCGACCATCTGGTCGCCTCACCACAGCCCAACGCCTATGGCCTGGTGATTGGTATCGAAGACTATCGCGATCTGACGCCCACTCCCGGCGCCCGAGGCGATGCCGAACGATTCGCCCACATGCTCGAGACCACCCTGGGCGTGCCGGACCAGAATATTCACCTTATGACCGATAATAACGCCACCCGCGGCGACGTGTTGTCGAAGCTCTTGTGGCTTCAGAAAAATATCCCCTCCGACGGCCGGATTTACTTCTTTTTTAGCGGCCACGGAACGCCCCATGTGGAATCCGGCGACTCCTATCTTTTGCCCTACGAGGGACGTCCGGAGACATTGGAGCAGACTGGATTATTGATGGACGACGTGCTGACAAGCCTTGAGGAAACCGATGCCCGCGACGTGCTGGCCTTCGTCGACGCCTGTTTTTCGGGCTCCGGCGATCGCTCGTCGCTGCCGGAGGGCACCCGCCCGCTGGTACCGGTTCAGGAGACGGCTCCCGCACCGCGGGTGGCCCTATTTTCGTCCTCCGGTGCCACCGAGATCTCCGGCAACGCCCCCGACGCCGACGAGGGCCTATTTACACGTCATATCATCAACGCCATCGCCAGCGGGCGCGCCGACATCAACGGCGATGGCCAGATAAGTCTCTCTGAACTCGAAAATTACGTCACTCCCAGGGTGGCCCGCGAGGCCCGTCAGCTCAATCGCGAGCAGACGCCGACACTCAACGTCGCCGACCAACTCGGCGACCCGTCGGATCTCATCCTCGTCTGGGGGCTCCCCCGTGAATAAGCGAAATGACTACCATGACTAAATCCACGACCGCTGCATCGAAACGGCCAGCATTTACGACGGCGCTGACCATGCTGGCGATATTGGTCGCCGCATCAGTGGGCCTCGGCTGCGCGCCGTACACCTTCGACTCCCCGCATCGCGCAACCCAGGACCCGATCTCATCGGCTGGCGACCACCTGATCGCCCTCGACCTGCGCAGCAACCACGGCGATGCCACAGATACTCGAATCGGCGACTACGGAAGACGCGATATCATCCTCGCCCCCGGGCACGATGCCTGGCTTAAATCAGGGCTGCGAAGTGAATATCGCCGGGCGGGATTTCACGTCACCGACGATACGGAGACGGCGCCGGTGACCGTAGAAGTCGAGGTGGTCCAGGTCTTTACTGAACGGGCCTCCGGATGTGCTCCCATGGTCGATTGCGTCGGCGCCGTGGCCATCTTCGACGTCACCATCGTCGAGCCCTCTACAGGCGATCGCTTCCAGCGGCGCTTTGCCGGAACTTCGTCGTCTACGACGATGAGTACCTCTCCCGACGACCTGGAATCGGAGCTGCGCAGCGCCCTCACTAACGCCTACGGCGAGATCGTCACCGAGACCTACGACCTGTTGTCATCGCCGCCCGGCACCTGACGAATAGCTTCGTTTCTCAACCGGGAGTCTGTATTGCCGCCGACTATTCACACGGCATACTCGCATTTGACCTCCGTACTTCACCGACGGTAACTTGCGGTAAATAACCCTCATTTTTCAGCAGGCGGGCCCCGTCTGGCCAAAAAAATGAGTGAGCCCTGCCTATTATCACGTCGAGGCAACTTCGTATGTCCGATAACCGTCAGATCAACCCACTGCTCACCGATCGACTCGAGAGTCTGGACCTGAAACCGGACACCGCTCCCACCGCCGAGCAGTGGCGCGCCTTTCTCGATCAAATTAACGAAGACTACGATGAGAAGAACGAGGGGATGCTCATCCTCGATCGCAATTTCGACAAAATGATCCGGCATGCCGTCGACGGTTTTTTTATCCACGACACGAAAGGTGAAATCGTCGACGCCAACCAGGCCGCCTGCGAAATGCTGGGCTATTCCTACGAAGAGGTGCTCTCCTTGAACGTCGCCGACTTCGAGGCCGATCTGGAGCCGGGGGCGATCTGGGACGATATGACCGTCGACGAGGTATTCACCGTCGAGGGCACGCATATGACAAAAGGCGGCCAAACCTATCCGGTGGAAACGCGAGTCGGCGCCTTTATGGTCGACGGCCGAAAAGTCATCCTCGCTCTGTGCCGCGACGTCACGGAGCGAAAAGAAGCCGAACTCAAATTGCGAAGGCTCAACGAAGAACTAGAAAAGGCCCGCGACGAGGCGATCAAGGCCAACCACACGAAGAGTTCTTTTCTGGCGAGTATGAGCCATGAGCTTCGCACGCCGCTCAATGCCATCATCGGATATTCGGAGCTGCTCATCGAGGAGATGGCAGACGTCGGCGACGACCATTATGCCGCCGATCTGGAGCGCATATTGACAGCCGGCCAGCACCTGCTTTCACTGATCAACAACATCCTCGATCTATCGAAAGTGGAAGCCGGCAAAGTCGAAGTCGACGTCACGGAATTCTCACTTCATCAGATGCTCGACGATATCGAGACCACCGCAGCGCCCCTGGCCCGCAAAAATAACAATCAATTTAGTATCGACGTCACCGGTGACGTAATGCAGATGCGCTCGGATGTCACCAAGATACGCCAGATCTTATTTAATTTGGTCGGAAACGCCTGTAAATTCACCACAGACGGCGAGGTCCGCCTCAACGTCCACGGTGACCACGACAGTAATGAAGTCCAATTCGTGGTCAGCGACACTGGAAAGGGGATGAACGACGACCAGCTAAAGCGCGTTTTCACCGCTTTTGAACAAGCCGAGGCATCGACGACCAGAAAGTTTGGCGGTACCGGCCTGGGACTGGCTATCACCAAACATTATTGCGGCATCCTCAACGGCCATATCAGCGTCGAATCGACCCTCGGAGAAGGCTCCACATTCACCGTGCGGCTCCCGACGGTATTGAGCGTTGAAGCCACGCAGAATACCGAGGCTGCCCCGGTTTAGAACGTATCTGGGATGCCGGCGATGGATTCGATGAGCTCCAACTCTTCATCTTCCAGGTCGAATTCGCTGCAGGCCAGATCTTCACGCATATGTTGCTCGCTGGTCGTTCCGGTCAGCGGTAATATTCCAACCTGTACAGCAAAGCGAAAAACCACCTGGGCAATCGTGCGCTCGTGTCGATCGGCGACCTCGGAAATCGCCTCGCTCTGAAGTTCACGGACGTTTGCTGTCAGAAGGGAAAACCCCTGATAGGTGATGTCGTTGGCGTCGCAGATCTGGCGCACCTCGCGGTCCCATCCTGCGCGAGCAAAGCAGCGATTTTGGACAAATGCTACGGGCGCCTCGGCAATATCCACAAATTGCCTGAGCTGGTCGGCCGTGACGTTACTGACCCCGATGGCACCCACATTCCCCTCCTCGAGCAACTTCTCCATTGCCCGCCAGACCTCCCGGTCAGCTTTTCCCAGCCCCATTCGCCGAGAGGGACCGTGGAGGATATACGAGTCGATAAACGCCACGCCGAGGTGCTCCAGCGACTTGTTAAATGACTGCTCAACCTGGTGCGAAAAGGGGGCATCAGCATCATAGGGAAGCCGATGATCCTGTCCGGCGACATAGGTAAATTTGGTCTGCAGAAAAAGCTCGTCGCGCTCCACCAATCCATCATCGATGGCTCCGCCGACCGCCTCGCCTACACCGGCCTCATAGTAGTGCTTGCGTTGGTTGGCCGTATCGATAGCCCGAAATCCGCATTCCAGCGCCAATCGCGTCAACCGGGTGGTCTCGTCCTCCTTCCAGGCCGTGCCGTACATGAATCTCGGCATTATTCTCTCTTCTAATTCTCCCGTCATATCCTGCTCCCAATTACCGTAAAATAAGTGATACAATTGTCGCTCAGTCGAGTCGCGGACTGGTCGTACACCATCGGCTCAGCCTATATTAATCATCGCTCAGAATTTACCATAAGCCGCGAGCACTGAATTTCGCCACCACGCAGTATGGAGACCCATTATGCGATTATTCTTCGCCAGCCTTGCTATCTTCTGCCTCACCCATCTCGCCTGCAGTGCCGCCCCCGTCGAAGATGACCCGGAGCCAGAACCGGAACCCACGGTCACGGAGTCCGAACTTCGGGCATCGATCGAACTCTATGTCGACGACTGCCGCGAGCTCTGCGACCAGAACGAGGCCTGTATCGACGATACCTCAGTCTATCACGCCGGACACTGCCACGAGGAATGCGACGCGAACCTGAGTATACCCGAGATGGACGTCGACGATCTGGCGGGGATTAAAGAGTGCATCGATGCCACGGCGGCCTACAGCCAATGCGTCGCCGACCTGCAATGCCCCGGCTGGCAGAGCTGGCAAGATTATTTCGGCCAACCCACCGATGAAGAGTATCCGTGCAAGGAGTTGACCGAAACGGCACACCACGCCTGCCATCCGCATATGGACGTATTGGAGGCAGCTATTCAGTAGTACAAACTCTCATCAGACCGGGCCGGTAGACACGGCGCGGTCGGTTTCGTCTGCAGCCGATTCAACCGCCCCGACATTGTATCTGTACTACTGAGCACATGGCGACAAGCAACGGCTCGACACTGCGGTTCGTGTTTGAATAAACTTCACTATTCTACGTCTGGGAGACGACTGATATCGTTGAATTGATTGGCTCAACTACCCGCTTGGGGAACCCTGGAATCTGGCCATGAATTGCCATCGCTTTTTATTGATATTTCTGCTCATGTCACTGCTCTGCGGGGGCTGCGCAGCAACGGACACAAAAATCGTTGCCTACGAAACGGAGATCACCTCTGAGCCGGCAGCTGCCGAGGTGCAGCGCGACGATGACGACGGCGAGGTCGTCGGCTATACGCCAATGATCATGGACGGCGAAATCGAGGTCAGCCGCCAGCGCTCCGCGCTGTCAAAGACCATCCTGGGATTTGGCGGACTGATGGCGGCCGCATTTACGGGGGCCGGAATTGCCGAGTTCGGCTCGGACCACGAATTCGCCAGCAATAACTTCGGCGTGGCCATGATCGTCAGCGGACTTGCAGTGGGGGCTGGCTTTGCATGGCTTTCGAGGATCGGCGACAATATGATGATCGCCGACACAACTCAGGGCGTCGACCAGAATATCAAGGTCGGAAAGCGATTTCGCAGTCCCTCCGATCAGGATTATATTGACGCCATGCCTGCGACGCGTTTTCGGCTCACTGCCACAGATCATGTGACGACTCCCATTCGCGCCGAAGCCGGTCAGACCACGGCCGTGGAGCTGACCTCGACGACGCCGCCCAGCATGGAGGTCGCGAGCGACGATCCTCCTTCGGAGACGCAAACACCTGCCGAGCCGCCGGCTGAGGGCACCGAGGATAAACCGGGATTCGTCAGCGCCTCGCCGCAGCCCAATGCCTACGCGCTGGTCGTGGGCATCGAGGACTATCGAAGCGTGACTCCCACGCCAGGCGCCCGCGGCGATGCCGAACAATTCGCCGAGCTTCTGGAGTCCACCTTCGGCGTCCCCCACGGAAATATCCATCTATTGACCGACGACAACGCCACGCGAAGCGATATTTTGTCCAAATTGTCCTGGCTTCAGCAAAATGTGCCCTCCGATGGCCGCATCTACTTTTTCTTCAGTGGCCACGGCGCTCCCGATGTCGAAAGCGGCAACGCCTATATGCTGCCCTACGAGGGTCGGCCGGAGACGCTGGAGTTCAGCGGCCTGCCAATGGACGAGATCCTCGATCAACTGGAGTTGACCGAGGCCCGCGACGTACTGGCTTTTGTCGATGCTTGTTTTTCGGGCTCCGGCGACCGCTCCTCGCTGCCGGAGGGCACCCGACCGCTGGTCCCGGTCCAGGAGGCCACTACGGAACCTAAAGTGGCCCTATTTTCCTCGTCGAGCGCCTCCGAGATCTCTGGCAATGCCGCAGATGAAAACCAGGGCTTATTTACCCGCCATCTGCTGCGGGCCATCGGCGAGGCCCGCGCCGATATCGATGGCGACGGCCAGATCAGCCTCGCCGAACTCGATCAATACGTCACTCCTCGCGTCTCACGAGAAGCACGGCGCGAAAACCGCGACCAGAACCCACATCTGACGGTCTCTCAGGAGTTGGGCGACCCCGCGGATATCATCCTTTTGTGGGGACTGCCTCGAGACTGACCCGCTATTTACCCGCCTCGCTCGCGGCGACCACACCAGATCCGTCCGGCTCAAAACCTCAGCCCCGCTGCAGTATGTAGCGCAGGGAGAGGCCCGCTGACGCCAAAATCGGCCACCTCGTAGTGGATATATTGCATGCCTGCTCCGCCGGATAGGACAAATCGGCTGCCCAGAAAATGCGTATAACCGGCCAGGGCGCTGACATACCCGCCGAATTCGCTCGCCGGCTCTGCCGGGTCGTGGGTCACGACCCTGGCCGCCACACCGCGGATGCCGACCCAGAAGCCGTCGATGGCCCCGCCGAGGGGAAAAAAGCGCACTCCCAGCTCCGCTCCATAGCCCCGATAGGGCTCCTTTTCGTCGCTAAAAACACTGTCAAATAGGCGCAGATGGGGTCCCATATACAGGGTGAAGCGATCGGAAATCCGCCGCTCGAGCTGCACGTGGACATAGCCCAGGACCGTCGTCAGGGGGTCGACGACCACCGTCCAGTCGACGCCCGCTCCCGCCACCTCGGCTTGTGCTTCGTCGCGGTCGGCACGGTGCGTCCGACCGCAAAGCGTGACTTCCAGGTCATCGTCTGTGGCGAGGGCATAAACCAGATAACTCTGACCGATCTCGAAGTTGAACCCGCAGGCTGCCGCCGACGAAGCCGTCACCACTTCCACCACCTCATCGTCAACACCTTTCCAGCTTCGCTCCGGTTTCAGATAGACTCGGTGCTGCCATTCCCCTCTTTCAAATTGCGTTACCTCACCCCAGAACACAGCGTCGGCATTGTCCATCGCCTCCGCCGCAGACGGCGTGGGCAGACATGTACAGCTATGAGCTTCGGCCGGTAAAACCACAGCTTGTGCCGTCGCTAATATCGTGGCAAGCCCCATCAAAAAGCAAAATTTCCGCAGTTTTACGATAAAACCATAATTTACTCGTTGAACCCTCAAAATACCTACCACCTGGTCCCAGAGTCTCGCCATTCGTTCGCACCACCGCGTCATCGTGCAATGACCACGTCGTTGGGGACAAGGTCAATCGACGCTATCGATGATGACAAACCCGTCGCCACTATTTACCCCGGCCTCGTTTTCCTGGTTTGTTCCGGCATTATAAGACCCGCCCCCGCCGGCGTGATGATTGGTAGAAACTGTATTTCGCTGACCTCCCCCGCCTCCAGAATAGCCGCCCCCACCGCCACTGCCACGCCAGCCAGTGGAGATGGCCGCCCCGCCGCCGCCGAACCCACCGTCCCAGCCGTCACCGCAGTTGACGCTAAAACCACCTTCGGCACCGTTTAAAAAGCCAATTCCCGACTCCGTCCCATCGGTGCAGGTCCCGGTATCCTCACCGTCGGTGACAAATCCTCCGCCGCCGCCACCGCGGTTATTATTGTTGCTGTGGGCAATCTGTCCGCCATCGCCATTGCTTCCGCCGGAACCGGAATGCTCCCCGCCACCGGAGTTTGCGATCGTCCCCGAATTGGCATCGGACGCAGCGACGAAACTACCGTGATTGCCCCCTCCCCCACCGGCGATGACGAGAGGCGTGACGGGCGTCCCATCCCACATCGAATAATTCGACTGACTGTCAACTTTAGCGACAAATGTTCCGCCACCACCGCTGGCCGACCCATCCCCCGGGGTCCTCCCTTCCTGACCGACCACAATCCACAACTCCGTTCCCGCGTCGATCTCCAGGTCACCCCGAATCCGAGCGCCACTGCCGGCCGCACTGCCACCGCCGCCAGCGCCCGTTGCCTCGATCTGGTAGGTCCTCGTCGACGGCACCACCCAGCGCTGAATCCCCTCGCTCACCTCAACCTCATTTCCGCCTGGAGTTCCGGCATAGGCGCCGTCGCATTGCGACTGAGAAGGCCCCAATCGCCCCTGCTGACCACAGGTGGTGAATTCCCGCGGCCCGGCCCAGTCGGTGGTCGTCACCGTCCACAGATCCGACTCCGTATCGCCTACCCACAGCGAGGCATATACCTCGCCCAGAAGCTCAACGCTGGATACTACCTGGATCTGGAGCATATCGCCGGGCTCTACCTGCTGGGCGACCTCGTTGAAACCGCCGCCGTTGACCGAGACCTCACAACCATCACAGACCGCCGTCACCGGACCGTCGAAACCGTCGAGCCCCACCGAGTCTGAGGTGACGAGAACCCCCGGGGCCACGTCATCCTGGTCCTGAAACCCGAAGGGATCGGGCTCCGTATCCTGGGTCCGCACCTCCAGGGTCTGCGAATCACTTCCCCCCCACGGATCTTCAACAAGGGCTGTGACCGTACCCTGGGCATTACTCTCGTCGGGAGCGATGAGCTCCGCAGTTTCGTCTTCGCCGCTGATCGACCAACCGCTGGAAATCGACCAGTCATAGCTCAGCGGATCCCCGTCGGGATGAGTGGCCACGACTTCCAGGAGCGCCGTGCCTCCGCGTTCAACCCATTCATCCGTACTAATTTCAATTGCCGATAGCTCGGGCGCTTCGGGAGCGGCCGTCGATACGTCCAACTCGTCGCTAATCGTTCCACCCTGGCCGGAGGCGATTTGAATCGTCACCACCGCCGAGTCCTCGGGGGTCTCCGGTGCCACTAGTTCTGTGGTCTCACCGAACCGATCATCGATGGTCCAGCCGTCGTGATCGACGGACCAATAATAATCCAGACTCTCCCCTTCGGGTGCCGTTGCATCGACCTCCAATATCGCAACCCCACCTCGATCGACGGGATTCGGTTCGGCCGTAACGCTGTGGATAACGGGTAACCCAAGCCCCGAATCGACATCGGCATCCGCGTCGTCCTCCGGGCCTACGTCGGCGTCGACTGGGCCCACCTCGGCGTCGACCACGTCGTCCTCCGGGCCCACCTCGGCATCTCGGTCGACGTCTGTATCGGTCACGGTCACGTCGGCGTCGTGACCGGCGTCGGATGGTGGTGTGACTCCGTCGACGACGCATACCCCGCCGCGCACCAGCACTCCGCCCCCGTGAACACAGCGCTCATTTGCCGCACATTCATCGTCGCCATGACAATCGACCTCATCGGAGATGATACAGGAAAGCGCCCCACATAAAGGAATTATGCAGATAAGGCGTAGAATCCAGCGCTGAAAACCGGAGAGCCACAACATAGACGGAGAACTCGCACTATCAATTCAGGGAGCACGCGGGTCACCACTTTCGATGAACTTAGAATGCTAACAGGATAAGGCGGAACACGAAATGAGTGGCATCGCCCGACGTACAGGCTCAGTCGTCGTGCTCGACGTCGCTGGAGGCCTCCTCACCGTCGTCACCCTCGCCAGTATCGCCGAGCTGGCCGTCTGAATTAGTTGCCCCTGTGATTAGCTCCGGCCGCTCCCCGAGCGTCTCCAATGCGTGGGTGAGAATATGCCGGACCTCGTCGAGGCGCACCTTGAGCAATGCTTCAGCCCCTACCCCCTGGACAGTGAGGTCGACCTCGCCTAGCTCCACCTCGGCGCCAACATCGACGTTGAGCAGGTCTGCGACATCGGCGTGGAGGGCAACCCGGGCCTTGAGCTCTTCGACGTCGAGGTCGAGCTCGTCGACCTCCAAATCAGAGACGTCGAGCACGACGTCGGGCTCGGCATCGGAGGCCTCCTTTTCGTCGCCTGTGGCTGAAAATATGAGGTAATCTCGATGGCGGTGCCGACCGTCGGTGCGAAATACGGTATGTATCGGCTGGGCCGGGCGCCCCTGACCACCGTTTAACGCGCTGATGACCTGCCCAAGAGAAGCCCCCTCCTCGTCGCCACCGTCGGCTTTCGCCGCTGTCCGGCGTGCTTCAACGAATTCCCCGTCACTATCACCGGGCTCAGCATCAGCGGTTTGACCTGAACGGTGGTCGGCATCGTTTTCGCGTAGACCTGTCACCTCGCGGGTTTTCTCCGCGAAATCTCGCGCTTTCCTTCCCTGAAGGCGGACAAAATTACGCAGACTGTGGATAGGATTTCTCATCGTCGTGGCTCGCTGCCGAGGTAACAAAATACCGACGCATCCCCGGTGTCCATCGACACCCACTTTGAAGATGCAAGACAACGAGACAAATCTAAACGCGAACCGAACGGGCGCGAAAAACAACGAGGCCAGCGGCGATCAATATCACCAGCATCGATCCGGGAGCCGGTCCCTGCGAACAGGAACGGGTACTGATATCAGAGGAGTCATCGTCGAATAGGGCGACATCCGACTCCTCTTCATCCTCGTCGGAACCGGGCTCCGGCTCGACGTCTCCGTTTTCACCCTCGTCCTCTTCGTCTTCTTCGTCTGGTTCATCATCTTCCTCGTCACCGTTCTCCTCTTCTTCTTCGTCTTCTTCATCGTCGGCCACCAGCGTCACGCGCAGGGCATCGGCGACGAATCGAAGATTCTCGGAGAGCGGCTCGCCGGTATTGTCATAGATCTCGACCCAGTGATCGGAGTCGGCATCGAAGGCAAACTCGCCCAATTCGCGCCATCCACCGCTGGCTGCCTGGTCGACGACGACCTCTTGCTCTTCGCCACCGGCCTGGACTGCGTAACGCGCCTGCTCGCTGTCGGCAAAATCGGACTCCACATAGACCTCCAGCAGGTAGTCGCCGGCCTCCTCGAAATGCAGCGTCCAGCGGGCGTAGCCGTCGGGCTCATCGCCATCATAGGCATACGTCCAGTGCAGGCTTGCCTCGTATCCGGCGTCTTCAGTTCGCCAGGTGGAGAGGTTTCCGAGGAGCCGAAAGCAGGCATCGCTATTATCCACGACGCCACCTTCGGCAGCCACCATTCCGCAGGGCTGCGAGGGCTCTCCGATGAGGTCTTTATAGGAGTCAACCAGGGACATATAGGTCGGAATATAGACCTGCCCGAGCCCATCGACGGCACGAAAAATATCGTAGTGCAGATGAATCGTCGTCGGCGTGCCGCCGAAGGCGTCGGAGACCAGCCCAAGGCGCTCACCTTTGTGGACCTCGTCTCCCACGGAGACCGGTACACTGGCGGGGTCCATATGCAGGTAGCGATGCCGCGTCCCATCGGCGGTGGTCAAATTCACCGAATAGGAGCCGATATTGGTGATCGTCCCCGCCTCGGCAGCCACCGCCCAATGCTCTTTGTCGGCACAGGTGCTGGGGCGAATATCCTGACCCTGATGCCCTGTGCCGGCCGGGCACATCGGCATATCCCAGTCCCGAGATTCGCAATAATTATCCCACCATGGATAGGAGTAATTGGCGGAGTCGCACTGTCCGCCGCCGGGACCGTGCATGCCCCCGTGACCCCAGACCTGTGAATTGGGGTAGGCCGGCGCCTCCTCGATGGGAAAACGCATTCCCGGGACGTACACTGTTGCGTCGGCGAGCCCGGTACCGCTGCCCTCGACGAGTTCTCCCGGCGGCATATACTCGAATTCCGCAGCCGCTGATCCCGGAAGGGCGAATAAAAAAAGTGCCCCGACGATCAGCGCCCCGGCAAATTTTTTGGCAGCGCTGCTCATCTATCGCCTCCTGTCAGCACCCCGGCTTCTTCGGCGAGAGAAAATACGTAGTCGTCCTCCACACATAGCGGGTTTTCCATCGGCCGCTCGCACTCGACGTCGATCGCATAGGCGACACCGAAAGACTCGAAACTCAGCGTCACAATTCCATGGGTGCGACTCAGCGTATGCTCCTCGGTGCGCCGTTTGTCGCCTTCCTTTTTGCCGCTCGCCCCCGGCATTTGATGCATTCTGTGACTTCCGCGAAGGGCCACGGTGTGATCGGCGCCGCTCATCGAGGCGGCGTACCAGCCATCGCCGACGGTGATATGGGCCGATGCGAGCAATTCGTCGTCATCGGGCAATAATACCGGAACCGGCGCCCCGCTGGCCTGTTGCTGCGCCGTCACATCGAGACGCTTTGCATCAATCTCTTTGTATTTTTCGGCCTCCTCCCAGTCGATGTCTCCCAGGCGGGTTTCGGGCTTGTCTGAGCTTCGATCTGACTTCTGCACTTCCTGCGTCGCTTCCGCAGAATCGTCGCCAGACGACGAGCGATCGGCACACCCCCACCCCGTGCAAATGCCCAGGATCAATACACCGACCAGCCACGCCGATGGACGGCGCCTGTCTCGGCGTCTGAGCGATTTAGATTCAGTGATCATCTTCGAACTCCGTAAAACTCATATCCAAATAGTTTATGGCATCACGTCATAAGCGTAGCGCACGCCAGCGCAGATCCGTAACCCCGTCGACCTCGATGGGTCGGTAAAATCATGTCTCCAGCAAATCCAGCGTTGCAGCTCGTTACTAAAGAAAATGTGCGATGTATTGCCAAAAGATGCTACCATTTTCGACACCAAAGTTTTTCTATGTCGAGTCGCTGCCGTCAATAGTAGCGCACGTTCGGGCGCCGTCCCCTGTGGACGGATACCGTCCGGAGGTCGGATCGTGAACTAAACGAGTGGTTGTAATGGATAAACGAACGACGCACTGCCTCTTCCACATCCTGGTGGTATCACTTGCCGTATTGGGATTTTCATTCCCCCAGATCGCGGCGGCCGACGGATTCGATGTCCAGCAATTTCAACCCATGCCCAATATCCAGGGCAATTTCTTCGACACTGCTTCTGCCGATGTGGCCCCCCACCTGGGGTGGTCGGGGATGGTGCTATTTAATTATAATAACGACCCTCTGGTGCGCCGCGACGAAGACGACGAGGCTATTGAAAGTCTTATCGAACACCAGGGCACAGCCCACCTATTATTGTCCATCGGCATCATCGAGCGCGTGGAGTTGGGAGTTGATCTGCCGCTGGTCGTCATGCAGAGCGGCGCTCAACACGACGCTCCGGCCTTGAGCCCCGGCGACGGCGGCTTCGCGATCGGCGATCTGCGCCTGGTGCCGAAGGTACAGCTTTTCTCGACCCGCGATCACGTCGAGGAAAACGGCGTCGCCATGGCGCTTCTCGTCGACTCCCACCTGCCTACCGGCAACAGCGACGTATTGCAGGGCGGCGATTTTCGCATCGGACCGCGGCTTGCCTTCGACGCCGTCGTCGGCGGCCCCCGCATCGGTCTCAACGTCGGTTATCTTTATCGAGACGAAGAAGCCGTCGAAAACCTGGCGGTTCGCGACACACTGAGCTGGAATGTCGGCATCGAAGTCCCGGTGATCGACGAGTTGCGCCTTACCGGCGAGGTCTTCGGCCGCCTGACGCCGGGCGCCGACGAAATTCGCCGCGTGGAATCGCCGACGGAAGCACTGGCGGGTGTCAAATTCGTCCACAACGGACTCCAGATCGTCGGTGGCGGCGGCGCCGGCCTGATCAATGGCTACGGAACGCCCGACGCACGCGCCTTCGTCGGCGTCGGCTGGGCAACTCCCCATCCCCCGGCTGAAGAACCGGAGGTCACCCCCGAGCCGGAGCCGGAACCAGAACCTGAGTGCCGCCCTGAGACCGTCGCCGAGCAATGCCCGGACGTGCCGGCATCGAGCTGCGAGGACGGCGCGCTGCGCACCTATACTGCGGCCTGCGAAGAGGGCGAATGCGCCTATCACTCAAGCGACGAACCCTGCGGAGAGGGCACGCGCTGCGAAGAAGACGACGGCGTCGCCGCCTGCGTGGCCATCCCGGACTGCGAGGCCGACGGCGACTGCACCGACGAGCCCGACCCGACGTGCATCGACGATGTCTTGACCACCCACGCCGGCCAGTGTGTCGATGGTAGCTGCCATTACGAGCCTGTGGAGACTCCCTGCGATGAGGAACAGGAATGCGGCCTCAGCGCCGGAATCCCGGCATGCGTAGAAGCCACAGATCTCGTCGAAGTCGACGAGGAACGTGACCGCATCGACATCAGTGAGGTGGTCTACTTCGAGGTCAACGCCGACGATGTCGCCGGCCGCTCCTACAATCTGCTCAATCAGGTCGCTACAGTGCTTACCAATCATCCCGAATTGGTGCTGATTCGCATCGAGGGCCACACCGACAGCACTGGAGCCCGCGACTACAACGTCGATCTGTCACAGCGCCGCGCCGAATCGGTCCGCCAGTATCTCATCGACCAGGGCGTCGATAGCGACCGCCTGCGCGCCGTCGGGCTCGGCCCCGACGAGCCGGTGGCCGACAACGATACCGAGTCCGGCCGCGCCGAAAACCGCCGCGTCGAATTTCATATCGAACAACGCGATTAACCCGACCAAAGGCGAGAAACTGTCATGTTTAGAGCACCTGTTCGACCACTCAAATCGCTTTTGGGCGCCGGCTTCGCCGTGCTGCTGGTCTTCGCGTTTTCTACTCCCGCCGAGGCTCAGCCCAATACCGATATTCAGCCCACGACGGATACCGACGTTCTCAGCCAGGCTCTCCTCGGCGCCTCGGGAGCGGTGACGGTCACCGACGTCAGCTATACCGGCGCCGCCGCCGCCGTCGGCACCTATAGCGACGGTCCCCTCGAGATTGGCGACGGCGTCGTCATCTCCAGCGGTCGCGTCGAGGATATGAGCTTTCGCGACCCGGCGACGACGGCGAATACCGAGTTTTTTATGCCCGGGCACCCGTTATGCGAAGATGTCACGGGGTCGACAAATACCCTCGATGCGGCGGTCCTGAGCGTCACCTTCGATATCGATGACAGCGCCAACGGAATCGAGATCGATCATATCGTCGGCACCGAGGAATATCCGGACTGGCTGATCGGCAATTTCAACGACGGATTTGGCATCTTCGTCAACGGTGAAAATATTGCCCTCGACGTCGACGGCACGCCGGTGACGGTCAATGAGTTTTTCACCGGTGACGAGGTCATCGAACACCCGGAGAACGAGACCAACTTCGGGGGTACAACCCCGCTTTTCACCTCGCGTGCCGAGCTCGATCCGGGCAGCACGGGCCACCAACTCGACATCGTCGTCTGTGACGTCTTTGACTACGAATACGATACGGGTGGATTTATCGCCGGATTCGACGCCTGCTTCGGCGACTGCGATGGCAGCTCACAATGCGGTGACGGTGAGGTTCAGCCCGGCGAGATGTGCGACGGCGACCAATTTCATCCCGACTACGACTCCTGCCCCGACGGCTACGAGGGGACGCCGCTGTGCAATAATGATCCCGACAACCCCAATGGCGACGGAACCTGCACCGTCGACCCCATTCCCGACGGGTGCACCGAAATCGACCAATGTGCCGAAGATCCCGAGATCTGCGGCCCCGGTGTGTGCACCACCGTGTCGGGAGGCTACGAATGCGACTGTGACGACGGCTATCAATTCGATGGCACCACCTGCGTCGACTACGATCAATGCGCCGATCCCGATGAGGTCGATTGCGATGAAAACGCCACCTGCATCGATATGACCGGCGGCTATGACTGCGAATGCAATGATGGCTACAGCGGTGATGGCACGGAATGTCTCATCGATCTCGCCATCGATTCGCCCTCTGATGGAACACTGACCAATGACCCCCGCCCCACCTTCAGCGGCAGCGGTGAGCCCGGCGAGACGGTCACCATCTACATCGACGGCGTCGCCGTGGGCAGCACCGAGGTCGACGCCGACGGCACCTGGGAGTGGACCCCCGATGAAGATCTCGACGAGGGAACAACGGTCGTCGAGGCCAGCGACGGCACCAGCGATGACGAGGTGACGCTCACCGTCGACACCGAACCACCGCCACTGGAAGTCGACTCTCCCGGCGAACTGACCAACGATCCGCAGCCCACCTTCAGCGGCACCACAGAGCCCGGCGCCACCGTCACCATCGAGACCGACGATGGACCGGTCACCGTGGAGGCCGACGAAAACGGCGAATGGGAGTGGACGCCCGACGAAGATTTGGATGACGGCCAATACGACTGGGAGGTCACTGCCACCGACGAGGCCGGAAATACAACCTCTACGGACGTCCCATTCGAGATCGATACGGTAGCTCCTATGATCCAGATTCGGACCCCCGACGACGGCGAAGTCTTTTCGGAAAGCCCCGGCGAATTCGACGGCGATACCGAGGAATTAGTGGACGTTATACTCGAGCTCGACGGCGACGAAATCGGCGTGGTCACCGCCGATGGCAACGGTGACTGGACATTTACACTGGAAGACGACCTCGACGACGGAGTCTACGAATTGGTCGCCCGCGCCACCGACGAGGCCGGAAATCAGGCCGAAGACAGCGTGGAGTTTATCGTCGACTCCACCGCCGAGGTCGTGATTTTGCAGCCCGGCGACGGAGATACCGTTTCTACCTCGACGCCCACCGTCTCGGGAGAGGCCGAACCCAATGCCGAGGTGGAGATTGTCGTCGACGGCGAGGTCGTCGACACCGTCGAGGCAGATGACGACGGCCATTGGAGCTGGCAGCCCGACGAGGCATTCGACGATGGAGAGGTCACCGTCACCGCTCGCACCGACTCTCCAGCGGGAGACCGGGAGGACTCGGTCACCTTCGATATCGACACCACCGTAGAGGTCGTTGAGATAAGCATCGATCAACCTCAGGACGGCGAGCTCATCGACGACTCACAGCCCACCGTTTCCGGCAGCGCCGCTCCCGGAGCCACAGTGGTCATCTATGTGGACGACGAGGAAGTCGGTGAAGTCACGGCCGACGAAAACGGCCACTGGGAGTGGACGTCCGACGAAGACCTGGACGAAGGCGACCACATCGTCACCGCCGTCGCCGACGACAACGGGCACATCACGGACGACACCATCGAAATCACAATTGATACCATTCCTCCGTCGCTCGTGGTCCACGAGCCGGAAGACGAAGCCACGGTGCCCGCCGACGGCGTCGAGGTCATCGGTACAGCCGAACCCGATGCGCTGGTCGAGGTTAATCTCAACGGAGAGCCAACCGGCAGTGCCACGGCCGCTAACGACAGCTCGTGGACGATTCCCCTGCCCGATGGATTGGAAGCCGGCGAGCACGATCTGCGCACCACAGCCACCGACGAGGCCGGCAATATGGCCGTCGACGAGCGCATCTTCTACGTCGACGACGACGGCGACAACGGCGACAACGGCGACAACGGCGACAACGGTGACAACGGTGACAATGGCGACAACGGTGACGACGACCACGAACCGGGCGCCGTCGATCAGGGCTATATCAGCGGCGGCGGTCCGGCCTGTGCGTCGACCACCGGCGCAGGCTCCGGGCTTGTGTTCTTGTTGGCGCTCTTCGCCCTGATGGGAATTCGCCGTCGCTCAGAGCGCGGCGGCGACTGAACATCGCCGCCGGACCTCGTCGATAAACGAGGGCAATAAACTGCTGGCGTGGGGGCTGGGCCGGTGCATCTGGCGGGCGTAGGCCATGGCGTCTTCTACATCGTGCTCCGGCGGCTTGTAATTTTCGACGTAGTTGCGAAAGCGCGCCAGACTCCCCTCCCGCGTCAATTCCGGATGAAATTGGGTGGCAATAATCGGCAGTTCGCCGACCTTTACAGCCTGATATTCACAGCATGCGCTGCGGGCGAGATGGGTGAGTCCGTCGGGGAGCATAACGGCACTGTCATTATGGCCCAACTGAGCATCGAATTGCGTCGGCAGGTCGCCGAATATCGGGTCACTTCCCGCGGCTTCGGTCAACTCGATAGAAAATGTACCCACCTCGGAGTGAGCATCCCGGTTGTCGAGCTCTCCCCCCATCGCCTGCACGATGGCCTGAAAGCCGAAACAGGAGCCAAAGGTGGGAATCCCGACGCCGATGAGTCGGCGAACCAACGTCAGTATATCCTGGTGCCAGTCGAAGCCTCCCTCAACCAGTGAGAAATCACCACTTCCACCGATAACGACGGCGTCGAACCCGGTGACATCAAAATCGATCAGCGCGTCGGTGGCAACGTTGAATACCCCGAATTGGTCTTCAGACAAAGCGCAGCCGTCGGCGAAGCATTTTCGCTCGTGGGCCGCCATGGGATCTCCGGCATCGCGGGCCTGAACCAACAAAATCGACAGGGTACTACTCATGGAAAAACCGGCTGTAGCGTCGCCCCATAATAGAAGCGACCAGTAGACAAATGAAAGTAAGCGTTCTGTTGGGTGACGAAATCATGCGCCAATACGTCCCTGAGGTTCGGGCCAGCAGCCCGAAAGGCGGCCAGGCTGGCCGCGGGCCCCAGGGGCTGAACGCTTACAAATGAGATTCCACATTACTCGGCGTCGCCCCTGAGGTCTCGTCGAATTCCCAGAGCCAGAAAAATCACGGCGATCAAGCCCACGGGCTGGCCGGGAAGTCCAACCATCGCACAGCTTCCATCGTCGTTGGAATTCACCGTGGCATCGGGATCGTGGATATCGTCTGCGCGGGCAATTCGGTAGACGGCACCGCTCGAGGAGCTGCTCTCTAAAACGAGAATCGAGCCATCGTCGTCGACATGGAGATCCGTAAATCCCGCATCTGACGTCGGGGTCTCGAATAAAATCCCGCGTTCTTCGGCGCGCTCTCCCGCTCCGCCCCAGCTTAAATGATGGACCTGTCCGGAATGCCATCCCGTCACCATCAGATCGCCGTCGAAATCAGGAATCATCTCTTCCTGATAGCGAATGACCGAGGTCGGTCCGTTGACCGTGCGAAATTCGAAGATCGGATCCTCAAATAGCTCTGCATCCTCGCAGGGCTCGTAGATCGGGAAATTGTCGCAATACCCCTCTACCTGCGGCCACCCATAGTTGAGGCCTGCTTCGACATGATTGAGCTCGTCGTTTACGTCCCCGCTATTTTCAACGATAAAGATTTGATCGTCGTCGTCGACGGTGATCCCGAAGGGGTTGCGCATTCCGTAGGCATAAATGGCGTTGTCATCACCGAAGGGATTTCCCTCGGCAATCTCGCCGTCGGGAGTATAGCGAAGGACACTGCCCGAGACTGTGTCCAGATCTTGCGACAGCGGTGGATCTCGCAATTCACCGACGGAGACGTATAGGTATTCGCCGGTCGTGTCATAGGCCATGGTACCCGCAAAATGCCGGTCCGCCCCGGGCGTGCTGGGAAGTTCGATGAGGGGATCATCGACGACCGTTGCCGAATCGCCATCGAGCACCAGCCGCGAGACATAGATCGCCTCCAGGTTGTCTTCCGGCGTATAGGAGACGAGAAATTCGCCGCTGTCTTCGAACTCCGGGGTAAGCACGACGTCGAGCAGGCCCGCCTCGTTCTGAACCTTCACATCAAATTGAGCCACCGGAGCGTCGAGGAGTTCGCCGTCGCGCATCAGACGCACTCGCCCCATCTTTTCGTTGATCAACAGATCACCGTCGCCCAGAGAGGTCATCTTTACTGGAAATTGAAGGCCGTCGACGATGAGCTCCGCCTCCAGATCGCCGGGCATCGCCGCCGCCGTCGCCCCTGCCAA
>SKQC01000029.1 GCA_007119175.1 Myxococcales bacterium
CTGTACGGAGTTTTCGGTAACATACTGCACGCGATATATCCTTACCCGGGCGGTTTACTTGCGGATGCGGCGATTGCTCAGCCAGGCCGGCGAACAGGTGCCGGCGGGCAAACCGACGCTGGAGCTCAACCCCGATCATCCACTCGTGGGACGGCTCCGCGATGTGGAGGGCGAGGAATTCGACGAGTGGGCGATGTTGTTTTTAGAGCAGGCCCGATTGAGTGCCGGGGCCGTCCTCGAGGCGCCCGCTCTATTCGTGCGCCGTCTCAATCGCCTGATGGGACAGCTCACCGAGGAGGCCTCCACCGAGGAAGTGGGTTGATTTGCGTCTTGAGATTGGAGATTACGGGAATGCAGCACCGCTGCTTGTCGATTATCTAACCCGGAGTGTTCATGACTCGTCTACTGCGACTCATCAGAACGATGCCTCATGAATAATCCGGGCTAACCCTGAGACCTGCTGGCCGATGCTGAAGTTCAGTGACAACCAACGATCCGTAACCGCGAGTAAGATGATGCGAGGAATGAAGTCCATTGTGTTCGCCATGAGTTGCCTATTTGTGATCGGCTGCTCGTCGTCCCCTGAGCCGCCGCCAACCGAAGTTGATGGAATGGTGGTCTCCGAGGGGGAAGACGATATGGAGCGGGAGTTCAGCGACGAGGAGGTGGCCCTCTTTGCCGAGACCTGGGTAGAAGTCACGGCCATTCAGCAGCAATACGAAACGCAGATGCAAGAAGCAGAGCCGGCCGAACGAGACGAGCTCGTCGAGGAAAGCACGATGCGCTCCGAAGAGGTGATCGTCGAGAAGGGAATGACGCCGCAGGAATACAACGCGATCGCGGTGCGGATGCCCAATGACGACGAATTGCGACAGCGGGTGCGAACCGCCATCCAGCAGCGCGACGCCCAGCGCGTCGAAGAGACGGAGCGCCAGCTTCAGGAAGAAGAGGATCTTCAGGAAGATCAGGACGTGGAGATGCAATGAATCGAGCGTCGGGGAAGCGAAAGCGAATCGCTCGCTGGGCGACAGGCCTGGTGGCGATCGCCGGGGGATTCGCCGCCTGGCATCTGGTGGGGCTCCACGTCCAGGCCCTCGACGGTGCGGCCCTGGATGGAGCGCTTTGCGGCGCTCAAGGGGCGATGGATTGCGAATCCGCCGTACACTCCGAGTATTCGGAGCTCTTCGGCATCCCCATCGCCGTGCTCGGTCTGTCGTTTTACACCGCCATCTTGATGCTCGCCTTCTTCGACCGTCCGGCGCCGCGCACCTCGTCCCGGCCGTTTCGGCCGGCGGCCATCGCCACTACCACATTTGGTGTCGGCGTCGGCTATTCGGTCTTTTTGGCCGTGGTTAGCATTTTCGATCTGGGGACGATTTGTCCATTTTGTGCCATGCTCTATGGGGTCAACCTGGTGGGGTTGGTTACTTCCACAATATGGGCTGGTCAGGGGCCCCACCGCGTCATCGTGGCGCAGCTAAAACAGCCCCGCGAGTTTTTCAACGGCTGGACCGGCGTCTTCGCATTCGCCTTCGGCGCCGTCCTCATCATCAGCACCGTGGTGCTCGGCGGCCCGGCCGACGAGCCGGGACCGCCGGAGAGGCAAGGGGCTTACGCGCCGTCTGACCAGGCTGAGATGAGAATCGACCAGGCAGACTATCGGGTTTCCGACGCACCGGCGAAGGGGCCGGAAGATGCGCCGGTCCATATCGTGGAGTTCTCCAATTTTCCCTGTCCCTTCTGTGGCGAATTGGCCGCTACCCTGGAGCAGGTCGCAGAGGAATACGGCGATGATGTGCGCATTGAATACCGGCATTTTCCGATCGGCAATCAACCCCAGGGACACCGGGCGGCGCGGGCTGCTTATTGTGCGGGAGAAGAAGGTGAGTTCTGGGCGATGCATGACGAGTTATTTAAGCACGCACCGGCTCATGGACCGCAGCAGTTAGAGCGCTACGCCGCCAAAATCGGTCTCGACCAGGAGGCGTTTGGGGAATGCCTGGACAGCGATCGCGCCGAAGGGCGCGTCGACCAGGACGTGGCGGCCGCCCGACGCCTGGGCATTGAGGGAACTCCCACCTTTTTCATCAATGGGCAGCGCTTTCAGGGCGCCCTTCCCTACGATGTGCTGAGCGAGATCATCGGTGAGAAGCTGCAGACGACCCCGTAGGGCTGCGCCTCAGTCCGAATCGCGCTGAATTTCATGGGCAATCTCGTGGGGGCCTGCCGGTCGGCCGGCGACGGCGTAATTGCCGCCGAGCCACTTTCCCAGATCGCGCTGCTTGCATCGCTTCGAACAGAAGGGAAATGCCTCGTTTTCATCGCGCCCGGCGACCTCTTTTTCACAGATCGGGCATTTGGGCTGGGATTTCGACATGAATCGGTACTCCGCGTGAAAAATACTGTGATCGAAGGGATAACGGGTTAAGTGGTGGCGATCTTCCCCCTGTCGACCCCCTATCGGTAGGTCTCGCTCAACAGAGATGACATCGTCAATTCCTGGGGATCTCGGGGCGTCTTATTTTCCAGGCGCAATACGCCTCGCGGGCAGACCTCGGCGCAGAGTCCGCAGCCAACGCAACTGGCGCGCACGAAATCCGTATTGGCCTGAGCGTAAGCCCGGACGTCGATTCCCATCTCGCAATACCGGGTGCATAGCCCGCAGGAGATGCACATATCGTCTTTGACGGTGATTCGAAAGCGACCGAATTTCTGGATCAGTCCCAGCAGAGCGGCCATGGGGCAAAAGAAACGGCACCACACCCGGGTTCCGCCGATCGGGTAGACCACGACGCCGATGATCCCGGAGAGCATCGTCACCACCAGCAGGCCGTATAGCGATTGCATCGAGGCTGCCGTCTCCTCGAATTGAGGGTAGTTGTCGCCCACCGCCCAGGCGGCGATGACCACGGCGGTGACCACCAGGGCGGCGATGAGGGTGAGGTGAACGGCCCATTTTTCAAATCGCCAGGAGCGCATCGTCTTCGTCCCCAGGTGGCGAAATGGTTCGCCCGCCGTATTGGCAAGCCCACCGCAGCCGCAGACCCAGGAGCAATACCAGCGCTTTCCGTATAGCACCCCCAGCACAGGGACCAGGACCAGGGAGCCGATGACACTGTACAAAATAATTGGCAGCGGCTGATTGACCACATTCGAGGGATAAAAATTCTCGATCTGCAATGGCCACAAATAGCTGAAATAAAATTCGGGCTGCTCAAAGGCCAATAAGATCCAGGGAATGGCAAATGCCAGAGTGCATTGGACGAAGATCACCACCGTGGTGCGGACCAGTTGGTAGCGATTATGGCTGTATTTCCACATCACGTATGCGCCGCCAATGACGATGGCCAGCGTGTACAGAAAGCCGTAAAACAGCCATTTGTGGGGAAAGCCCAAAACCTCGGCGGCCCCGGTCCACAGATCGGGTACGGCGAAGCCGCCGATCGTTCGCCCGCCGTAGTAAAGAATAAAATAAAACGCGGCCAATAAGAGGGTTAAAATCCAGGCCGTGACACCTCGATGAGTGATATCGTGTTTCAGCCAGCCGACGGCGCCTCGCTGTCTCATAGCGTCCTCATCTCTTCATTGAAGCTATCGAGATCGACGCGACCGAATTCGACATCGAATTGGGCATCCGGCAAATTGCGTCGGACGAAATCGAGGCTGCGATTTTCTTTTATCCAGCGCGTCAACACTGTGTGGTCCCAGCGGGAGCCGAGCATGCTGAATCCGAGCACGCAATTGTCGCCATCGACGACGATGCGTTGGGAGACGGCGGCGTCGGGCTTGCGGCGGTATAAGGTGTTGGTTCCGGCTGGCAGGTCTTGGACCTCACCGACCGTTGTATACTCGATATCGAAGAATTTAGAGCTATTATAAAAGATGGGCGGCTCGTAGCTTATGTCATCGTCGAGCATGCTGCGGGCGGCCAGCTCACCGTGGCGTCGGGCGGCGTACCAGATCGGCTCGTGCAGCGGTTCTTTTTTTGGATCCAATTCAATCTCGATGCAATCGCCGGCGCCGTAGACGCCCGGTAGCGATGTCTCAAAGGCGCGATTGACCCGCAGGCCGGCACCAATGGCGGGCGGAGTGGCGACATCTCGCAGCCAGTTTACGCGGGGAACGACACCGATGGCGATGCCCAGCATCTGACATTGAATCTGCTCGTCGTCCTCAGTGACCACGGCGCTGACCCGGCCCCTGGAATCGGTCTCGATGGAGGCGAGCTGTGTTTCGTGGCACAGGTCGACGCCGTGGGAGCGAATATGCTCGCTGATCATCTGGCCCTCTTCTTCGGCAAAGGCGGCGGGCCAATAATAGGGCTCGCGAACCAGGAAAGTGACCTGTAGGCCGTGGTGACGAAAGCACTCCACGAGCTCCACGCCGATAAGGCCACCGCCGACGACGACGGCGTGGTCGGTCGACCAGGTCAGCCGCTCACAGGTGTCGAGATCTTGCAGAGATACAAAATGGACCAACCCGTCCTCGACGTCGTCGAGCCCCTGAAAGTCAATCATCCGCGGGCCGGCACCGACTGCGAGCAGGCAGCGATCAAAGGTGATGACCCGACCGTCGTCGAGTGTCAATTTCTTTGACTCTGCGTCGAGATCGACGACCTGTGCCTCGATGCGTTCGATCTGTTGGCGGTCGTAGACCTCGCGTTCATAGGGCTCCAGATCTCGGCGTCGGAGCTGATCCATATAGGCGTACATCAGGGCGGTGCGAGAAAAAAAATAGGGGGATTCATCGCTGATAAGTGTGATGCGGGCCTGCTGCGGTTCGTGGCGTTGACGGATGGTCATGGCCGCCCGGGTTCCGGCGACCCCGTTACCGACGATGACGTAATGCATAAGACGTCCAATAATGGCGGGGAGTGCCCTGGTCGTACCTCCGCATCGCTCACTCGCTGATGGAAGGCGGGATGAAGGGTAATCGGCTGGCTTCTCTCAGACAAATACCACTTGTAGTGAGGACGGTGCTTGCCGTCGATGGTTTCACAAATTCACACATCTAGCGATCACATCAATCCGGGGAGCAGTGGCCGGTTCGACGCCGAATTACAGCTTGAACCGGCCTATTGGGCGCTAGCCCGCTTTGGATTGACAACGTCGAGAAGCCGGTCGTAGTATGCGCTGGATTATAGTGTTGTGTAGAAAGCACAGGGAGTTCCCGTCATTAAACGGGAACGGTAACGAAGCTGAATCTCTCGATAGGAGATCTCATAAGTCGACTAGACGGTGCGTCCGAACTTGCGGCGCTCTAACAACTCGCCAACGCTTACGCTGTTGGTAGTAGCCGTCATGTCCCCTGCTCGTTTGTATCTTCAAATTGGAGGAAAATCCGATGAAGCGTAGTACGCAGACATTGATCGTCGTCCTGGCCGCGACCGGCCTCACCCTTTCCGGCTGTGATATACTTTTCCCCGATGAAGATCCCGTCGAAGAGGAGCCGGAGGTCGAAGAGCCGGTTGTCCTGGAAGATGAGGAAGAAGAAGAGGAAGAAGACGAAGAGGACGAAGTCGCCATCGACGAGGATATGTTCATCCTTGCCGCCTTCGAGCTCGCCTGCGTGGAGCAGGAAATCGAAGACGAGGAGCAAGCCGAGGAGATTCAAGGCGAGATTTATGCTCGTTACGGCCTCGACGAAGATAGCTTCGAAGCCGCCGAAGAAGAATACGGCGACGAAGAAAACGTCGAGTTGGCGCTCGAAACCCGCATGGAAGCCTGTGATGAGGAAATGGCTGAGAGCTTCGCCGACGAAGGCGCCGGTGAGCTCGAAGAGGAAGAGGACGAAGAGGCCGACGAAGAAGCCGACGAAGGCGATGAGCCGGCGGCCGCTGCGCAGCCAGCCCCCCGTCCGGAACCGGCACAGACCGGAACGCTCACTGCAAATATCCGCGGTGGAGACTTCGAAGACACCACATTGACGCTTCGTGTGCGGCGTGACTTCAACCTCTCCGGAGACCTTCGCGGCTCTGCCGAAGGGCGAAACTTCATGATTCCCATCAGCGGCGAAGTCAGCGAAGACGGAAGCATCGACGCCAGCGGCGATCGCGGTGGAAATACGGTCAACGTCACCGGTCAGCTTAGCTCCTCGAGCGCCGAAGGAGCGCTCAGTGGCGAAGTCCATCAAAATAGTTATCGGGTCCGCTACCAGGCCCGATAATAAAATCATCAGGCTTGCCGGCCTAAGTTGACGCCGGAACCTGGTTTTTTACCCAGCGAGGCCGCGGATTTTTCCGCGGCCTCCTGTGGTACTGGGGTTGCCGAAGGGCAATCACTTAATGCACATAGCTCCTATCTGGCAGTATTTTGGAGGGGTATGGGGATCGACGCTGGACAAGTTGTCCACCTGCCGGGAATGGGTTATGGTGGCCACGCCATGCCAACGGAAAAAGAACGCAATCGCCATAACCACCTGGCGGCGATCTGGTCATCTTCAGGAGGCCACACACTATGACACGCTTTTGTACAACCTGTGGGCGCAACTTCGACAAATCAATCGATGAGTGTCCCCACGACGGTACGCCGCTATTCGGAATGTCCGGTGACGATGAAGATGCTGCGGCAGAGGAAGAAGTCGAGCAGACTGAAGCACCGGAAAAAGCGCTTGAGGACGGTCCGGAGCTCGAGGAATCACCGGCGGAGGAGGAATCACCGGCGGAAGAGGAATCACCGGCGGAAGAGGAATCACCGGCGGAAGAGGAATCACCGGCGGAGGAGGAATCACCGGCGGAA
>SKQC01000061.1 GCA_007119175.1 Myxococcales bacterium
CCACCGGCGCCGAAAAAAGGCTCCACCACCGTGGTGGCCAGGGTGGTTACGGAGACAACAATGGCGATCAGTAGCCAGCCATCGAGTTCCTCGAAGACGTACTCCAACATCACAAACGGGTTTTCCACCATCTCCGTGGGCGTCAAGATCACGACCAGCGCCATCGCGCTCAGATAAAACACCCACTTAAAACCCACTAAAAAGACCAGAAGCAGCCATCCGTTAAGGGGGGCGAGACTGCCATATAACGACTTAATTCGCGCTCGCGCTTCGGCTCCCCGGCTTCCCTCGAGCAGGCGGATGGGCATCGCCAGGGTGCGAATAGGTGAAAATCTGCGCCACGTCAGATCGAGAATGGCGTCTTTGCTCCACCACCCACTGCTGACAGCCCGGATAGTATCTCGGGTCGACGGAGTACTGCCGAAAAACCCCCGACTGACGACGTGGAGCGTCACTCTGTCGAAGAGTGGTTTTAGCCACCACCCGACGAGCACGGCGAACCAGAGTGTCGTGACAAGGGCAATCAGGACCTGGGTGATGACCAGAACCGGCACCACCAGAAGACACCAGGGAAAGAAGATAGCCAGCCAAAATCGACGACCCAAAAGCACGCCGAGGTCGATGGATTCTACCCCGTTTCTGCGGCGCAGCTCGGCGGCGACCTTATCGAGTTCCATGATCCCTCCCCGCCAGAGCGAAGTAGAGGATCACAAATGCCCACAGCCCGCCGCCAACGGCGTATCGAAGCCCGGCATCGACGTCGCGGGGCGACCAGAATGCCTCGATAAAGGCGGCGATGATCAGCATCACCGCAAAGCCCAGAATAATCCCCACGCTATCGCGGGCTGCCTGGCGAATGGCATCGATGCGCCCGCGCCGCCCCGGCCAGATCGGCGCGGCGCCGATCTTCAGCCCCGCCATCCCGGCGAGCACGATGGCCGTCAACTCAAAGGAGCCGTGACCGATGACGAAGGGCCAGAATTGATCGCCGTGACCGGCGGCGATGATATAGCCGCTGGCGGCGCCGATAAAAATCCCGTTGAATAATAAAATCGCCAGAGATCCCAGGCCGAATATGATCCCCGAGCCGAAGGTGCGAAGGGCGATCCCAACGTTGTTATAGATATAAAAGGCGAACATCATGATATCGTCGCCCGCCCCCCGTTCGCCGTCCTCCGTGCCGTACATAGCCTCCAGATTTTCGACCATCTGCCAGCCCAGCACATCGACGGCGAGATCGGCGTCGGTGGCCACCCAGGCCATCATCACCGCGAAAGGGACGACGAAGGCCAGCAATGCCACGGCGAGAAAGCGCCAATTTTTGCGCACGTCGCGGGCAAATCCACCGGCGGCATAAAGCCAGATCTTTCGGGCCGGGCCCTTGCGACTTCGCCGGTACAAAATCGAGTGCCCGCGCTCCACCATCTTCTCAAGCCGCGCCCGAACCGCCGGGCTATATCCACGACTTCGCGCCACTGCCAGATGGCGGCAGATCTGCCGGTAGTCCTCGGGAAAATGATCGACGGGCTGATCGAGCTTTCCAAATTCGATGCGATCGAGCATCTCCTCGAAATCGAGCCATTTCCCCCTGTAGCGCTTAATAAATACATCCTGGCTCATCCCCATCGCACGATCCTCTGGGCCACTCCGTAGACCGAGTCCACCGCCTCAGGTCTCGTCGTCGCGTCGGTCATGGGCGATAAAATCTGTGCTAGCTCGGCGCTCCGGTCGCGACCCAGCATGCGCGAACGCTCGGCGAAATCGACGATCGCTTCCTGTTCGTGGGGTTGAAGCGGCACCGGTACCTGCACCGGATCGGCGTCGGGCAACTGTCCGCTATCGCGCGTCGAATAGGCGCCGCGGTGGTAGACCACCACCGTATCACCGGCCAGATCGCCGAGGCGTTGAAAGCGACCGCTCATGACCATGGCCACCACCCCCGTGGTATATCCAAAGGGCAAGAGATCGACGACGCGCACCAGGTTGCGAATGATCGCCCCGTACCACCCCACCGGCGTACCGTCGCGATTGACGACGCGCACATCGAAGATCATCTTCCCCGGCGTTCGGCCCTGATTGAAGACCTCGAAGAGGGGATTGTAAAGCCACATCACGACAAACATGACAAGCATGATGAGACCGACCCCGATCTCCTCCAGCATAAAAAACGCAAAGGCCGTGCCCCACAGGATAAGCATCTTGAGAAAGCCGTCGACAAACCAGGCGCCAGTCCGCGGGATCACGCCGGCCAGATCGAGGTCAAACTCCACCGCCTCCGGGGTCTCTACGGACACCCTGTTGTCGACCCGTTCCATGCGTCCTCTTTAGCTCGTGCGAGACGAAGCCAGACAAAACCGTTGTCTTCCAGCAACCACCGAAGGGTATCAAAGTCACCAGAGTTCCCCTTCCCGTGGGGAAGGGGATATCTGGCGCGGTGGCCTGCCATCCGGTGGTTGTCGGTGACATCTTTCGGTGGCGTTCACGAAAAGCGGGCCGTTAAGACGCTTAACTTGCTGGCATTTCGGCTAGCCCGCATTATTCATGAGACAGCGTCGCGCGCAAGCTACCTACTCCGGGTGCGCCCTTCCAGTCGCCCTTCCAGTTGCCCGGCTCTCCCGCTATACTCCCGGCGATCATCGATCGACGGACCGTGTTTACGATTCAGGAGAAGATATTCATGTCTAAAACCCCACGCTTTATCGGCCTCTTTTCTATCCTCCTCTTGCTGACGGTCGCCTGCAGCGACGACGACGGCAGTGATCCCGACGCTGGAATGCCAGACGTCGACGAGCAGGATGTCACCGGCGAACCCGATGTCGACGAAGGCGATGTATCCGAAGAGGCGGATGCCGATACCGGTCCCGTCGACATTCCCGAATACCGAACCACGGACTGCGATCCCCTCATCGAGGAGCAATGTTCGCTTCCCTGGCCGTCGAATCACTTTTTGGAGGCCGACGAAGAGCGAATGACCGGTTATACCGTTGACTTCGGTCCCACCTCGCTTCCCCATAATCGCTCCGGTGCTCACATCGAACCCGAAGCCTACCGCCAGCTCGACGGCTACGGCCTGGGTACGCCGGTCATCGCCTTATTTCCCGATGTCGACACCTCGCAGATGCCCGCCGAGGACTCCATCGAGGATTCCGTCGAAGACGATGACCGCGAGGCATTTTATTATAAGGTCACCGAAGATGGACTGGAGCCGGTGCCCTTCTGGGCCGAGCTCGACGTGCACGCCGACGACCCCGAAGAACAGGTCCTTTATCTTCGTCCGGCAGTGATCCTCGAGGAAAACGCCCATTATGTCGTTGGCTTTCGCAACCTCACCGACAACGACGGCGAGGACTTCGAGCCCTCTGAGGCATTCCAAAAATTCGTCTCCGGCGACGCCGCAAACGATCCCGACCTCGGCTGGCGTCAGGAGCGCTTCGACGAGATATTCGACCTCCTCGAGGACGTCGGCGTCGACCGCGACGAGCTGACCCTGGCCTGGGATTTCAACACGGGCAGCACCGAAGGCCTTCACGCCGACCTCCTGCATATCATCGACGAGGGCGTGGCCATCGCCGACGAAGAGGGAATCGACATCGAAATCACCGACGTCTCCGTCCCCGAAGGCGATCCTTATCTCGCCTACGAAATCGAGGGCACCTTCCGGGTTCCCCACTTTATGGAGGAGTCGGATCGCTCCGGCTCGCTGTCCTATCTCATTCACCGCGACGAGGACGGAAATCCGGCGCAAAACGGCTGGCGAGAAGCCGATTTCTGGTTGCAGATTCCCCATACGGCGATTGACGGAGCGCCCCACGGGCTCGTCAAATACGGCCATGGCATGCTCGGCAGAGGTGGCCAGGTAGGCGGAGACTTCAACAGTAAAATCGCCTATGAAAACGAGCTCATCTTCTTTGCCTGCGACTTCACCGGTTTCTCCCAATCCGACGTCCCACAGGCCATCGAAGCCCTGGGCGACCCGACCTTATTTGAGGAGATCAGCGACCGGATGCACCAGGGAGTTCTGGAATACGTTCTACTGACCAAGGCCATGCAGGAGCAACTGGAGACAATCCCGGACGACGAGGCCTTCGACGACGAAGAACTCGAGGCCGACGATCTGGATTTGACCGTCGACGACGACCGAATTTATTACTCCGGCATCTCTCAGGGCGGCATCTACGGGGTCACCTTCCTGGCCGTCGATCCCACCATCACTCACGGCCACTTCGGCGTCCCCGGACACAACTACGCAATGCTGTTGGAGCGCTCATCGAATTATTATAGTACACAAGGCGACATCGGCTACGACGCCGTGGTCAACAACGCCTTTCCCGATCGCATCGATCAGAGCATGATCATCCCCGTCATCCAACTGTTGTGGGATAAGATCGACCCCGTCAGCTACCTGCGGCGGCTCAGCGACGATCCCTTTGATGAGACAATGCCCAAATACGGGCTATTCGGGCTCGCCAAAGGTGACTACCAGGTCGCCGTAGTCACCAAAGAGATCACCGCCCGCAGCGAAATCGGCATTCCCATCCTGGAAAATTACGATCAGGATCGCGGCGAGCCGTGGGGCGTAGACGTTGCCGAATACCCCCATCAGGGCTCGGGCATTGTCAATTACGACTTCGGAAACCCCTGGCCGCCGGCCGGTAATATTCCTCCCGACGATGAACCCGACGACCCCCACGGTCTTCCACGCCGGCTCGACGAACATAACGAGCAGATGATCGAATTTTTCGACAATGACCAGATCATCGATGTCTGCGGCGGCGCCCCCTGCTACTTTCCCGACGAGTGGTAGACAATCCTCGATTTTGCCGATCGTGGTCGGTGTTCATCTTCGATCTCGTAAGATTCGCGTCACGTCCCGGATCGGAGGTCGAAGATGAATATCGCCATTGCAGTCGATCTATCCGCAGAGTCATATTTCGCCGTGCGGTGGGCACTGGATTTGCGCGCCCGGGCACGGGAACAGGGGCTCCCCACCCGGTGCTACGCGGTCTGCATTGCCTCTTCGAAAGAGCCCTTTGAGTTTCAGTCGCTGGCCTATCCCGACACCACCGAAGATCCCGGCGTCCACCACCGCATCACCCACCGAGTTCGCACTTTTTTGGAATCCGTCGACGACGACGTCGACGATGTCGAAGTGGTCATCAAAGAGGGAGAGGCGGCCCAGATTCTATCCCGCTTTTGCGACCGTCACGATATCGAGTGGCTAGTCACGGGGATGAGTTCGGCAGGTCCCCTCGCTCGGCTCCTGGTCGGCTCGACGGTCCACGACCTCATCGATCAGGTGCCCGCCAACCTGGCGGTCATTCACCCCGAATACGCACAATTCGATCCGCCCCTGAATTTTACGGTGGGCGTCGACTTTTTGCCCGGCTCCGACTCCGCCCTCTTCGCCGCCGCTGAGCTTGCCGAATTGACGGGCGCTCACCTGAACTTAGTCCACGCTCTTCAGGACGCGCCGACGGGAACGGTCCACGGCGGCCTGGTCAACTATCTGGCCAACACCGATATCGCTCACCTGACTGCCGAGGCCAGAAATTCATTGGAGTCAATGATGGAAGAACTGGAGAAGCAATTTCCCGACCTCTCCTACAGCACTCTGGTCCACTCCGGCTCGCCCCAGAAAGTCCTCCTCGATTTTATCGACAGTCACGACGTAGATATCGTCTTTTTGGGCAAGATCCTGCATTCCACATTCGAGCGGTGGACACTGGGAAGCGTCTCCCGAACATTGATCCGGAAAATGCCGACCACGATCGTCCTCACTCCCCACTGAGGCCGAGGGGATCGGAGTCGATCCATGGTGGTTTGCCTATGGTGGTTTGCCTTTCGTCACTATTCTCGGCATTGTCAATAAAGCGGGAAACCCAAGCCACCCATGCGGCCAAAATCATGAACGACCACTTCCAAAATTATCGCCCTCCCATCGCCTCTACGCAGATCTACCTCATCGGCATCGTATGGCTGAGCGCTCTATGCGTATTATTTGGCTGCATAAGCAATCCCGGTGAAATGGAGCCACCGGATGGAACCAATAGTCATCCCGAAAACGATGTCGAGGGTCCCGGTGATGCGGACCACAACACCACCAATCAGGTGACATCCGATGCCGATAATCAGACCTCGGATGATGTAGAAGACCAGGAACCAGACACCTCCCCAGTCGATGAGCCCGACGTTGGTCCCGACGCTGAACAAACGGTAGACGTAGGACCCCAGATCGGCTGTGCCGACCACTACTCGTCACTCCATCAGGACAGCGACGGCCTTAGTTTTGCATTGGAACACTCAACGATTGCTAAAGATAGTTTTAACGTCGCCACCGCATCCGTCACCACGGCAGGACTATTTGGCCCCCGTATCGAGATTCAAAAGAGGGACAACCCCAACGGATGTGATGTCGAAATCGCCGAGACCTGCACTGAGGGCGATGACGTCCATTTTCATATCTGCGATCGAAGCTTTGATGAGGCCGACTACTGCGTATTTTTATTCGGCAGCACTAACCAATTCCCCCACGCCTACGCAGAGTTTAGTGTCGACTATGACCTCGAAGACATAGTGAGCTGCCAGGAACTCCCCTGTTTCGAACCCGATGGCGATATTGAGAACTGCGATACTTGCTCGACCTGTTGAGCTTATACCTCTTCACCGGCTTCGGCTTCGCCCTCCTCTTCGGTGGCCGGTAGTCCCACAAGATCGTCGGGCTCTGCGTCCAGAGTCATTGACTCCTTTCGCCGCGCCTGGATTGACAAGGTCATCCCATAAGCCTGTGAGCTATGCTCCGTAATTGGAGACTCCGTCGTGGGAACTACAGAATCACCGTATTCTGTCCACCAATCGAGGGCCTCCCGTATTTTCCAACTGGTGCCGGCGGTCGACTTTAATAAAAGCTCTTGGAATTCGACCATTGAGGCCGGTCTATCTTCCGGCCGCTGGGAAAGACATTGCATAATGAGTTCTTCGAGTTCCGAATCGACCTCCCTGTCCAACACCTCCGAGGGCCTCGGCGGATCTTCCTCCACCTGAGCCATCAAGATCTTGACCGTCGACTCTCCACTAAACGGATCCTCTCCGCATAAAAGCGTATATCCCACAGCTCCCACGGCATAGATATCAACCCGGGGATCGTTACCGGACTCGCCGAGGATGACCTCCGGCGCCATATAACCCGGCGATCCGTGGAGGTAGTCTTGGTTGGTCAGCCGCGTATCGTCCGGAGCTGCGATATCTTTGACCAGGCCGAAATCCAATACGGTGATTCGGTCTGCCCAGCCCCCCGTGCTGCCCACCATGATATTGTCAGGCTTGATATCGCGGTGAATCAATCCAATTTCGTGGGCCTCTATCAGTGCTCCGCAGATCTGGCGCAATAAATAAATGACACGCCCCTCCGGAAGCGGCCCCGTATAGGACACGAAATCTCGCAGCGTCACGCCGTCGAGCAACTCCATGGCGTAATAAAATAGCCCGTCGTCGGTGCGCCCATAATCGAAGATGGTCACCGTATTCGGGTGCGTGAGCTGACAGCTCAGCTTGACCTCGCGCTCAAAGCGTTTGATGGAACTCTTGTCGTAGAGATCGGGTTTTAATAGCTTGACCGCGGTGGGTCGCTTTAGCATTCCATGCTCGGCGCGGTAGACCTCGCCCATTCCACCGACACCGAGTTTTTCCTCCAGACGGTACTGGCCCAACTGCTCGGCTTCATCAAATGCCTCGGCCATTCGCTTGCGATAGCGCTTCGAAGTTCGTTTGGCGACAAACACCGCCAAGAGCAGAGCCAATAACGACAAAACGATAGTAAGATTGCGCTGCTGGTCGACCACACCGGTCAGATCGGAGCGCGGAATCACTGTCGCCAATACCAGATGGCGATCGCCGAGTTCGAATCGACGAAATCCGGCGCGATAGCGCCCCAATTCCTCAGCCCGCCCTGTCACGGAATGCGCTTGCTCCTCCGCGTCTCGCCATTGCTCCCATCCCTCGCCCAGAGATTCCAGATTCAGCTCATCCCAGGAAGATAAAATATCGGCGTGCATCGAGTTAGAGGTTTCATATCGCGTTCTCGCCGGTAAACCCACTACCTGTCCCGCTCCGGTCATCACCGCAGAAAAACCACTCTCCGTAGGCCGCATCTCGGTGGTAAAATGGGAGATATCTTCCAACGAGACCCCCAGCGACAGCACATGCGTTCTGTCGTCGACGGGCTCCTTATAAGCCCTCGACAAAGTGATGCCCGGCTCCTCGTTCATAAAGAAGTTAAATGGCTCCGTCCAATACGGCCCATCTTGCTCGGAGGAAACAGCTCCCACATACCACGGACGAGTGCGAGTATCTTCTTCTCGTTCGGCACTCCATGACTCGCGTAAATCCCCGTTCTGATCCCAGCGCTGCCACAGCGAATTTTGCTCTTCGTCGGAATCGGCATAGCTATACCGACTGACCCAGTTTTCCCCTTCTTTCCAGGCTACGTACTCCCGGCCCTCGCTATCAGCCAGGGCAACGGCCATCATATGGTCGTCGCGCTCCACTACAGGACGAAGCCGAGTATTGAGGGTGACTATCTCATCATGATGAAGCACTAACTCACCGCTCTCCCCCCAGTCCCGGATTATTTCTCCCTTGTTTTCGATGGGCCCAAACATCCCGGAGACCTGCGCCTCCAGGCTATCTCCGGCCTGTTCAATGGCCCGCTCCGAGACATCGGAGATCGCCCAATAACTGCCGACGAGCAGCACAGAGCCGATCACGCCGGCAACGACCACCACCAGCGCTACCACATTTCCCATCAATCCTTGGCGGAGCGTCGTATCACCGCCGGAGAATAATCGCTGTTTTAGACTTGCCATAAAGTGTTGATCTCGGTTCGTTAAAACTACAAAGAGATTCAACTAACCTGGATTATTCATGAGCCGCAGTAGACGAGTCATGAATAATCCGGGTTACTAAAGTCGGCATAAACCCCCACTTAACAACGTCCTTTGAGTCATCCTCAGACCCTCGCAATCCCCTGTTTCCAGCGCTTTAGATGCACCTCTCGCGCCTCCTCTCCCATCGCCGATTCAAAGCGCCGGTCCTCGCGCCAGGTAGCGCGAATTTGATCCAGATCGTCGAAGATTCCCACTGCCAGTCCGGCCAGAAGAGCCGCTCCCAGCGCCGTGGTATCCGTCATCTCTGGACGGACAATGGTTCGCGACAAGAAATCGGACTGCATCTGCATTAAGAGATCGTTGGCGCAGGCTCCTCCGTCGACGCGAAGCACCTTTAAAGACTCCCCCAGATCTTGCTCCATCGCCTTTAGGATATCGACGTTCTGCAGGGCGATTCCCTCCAGGGCGGCACGGGCGATATGTGCCTTCGTCGTCCCCCGGGTCAGCCCCCAGATCACTCCCCGCGCACCGGGGTCCCAGTGGGGCGCCCCGAGCCCGGACAGGCTCGGTACGGCCACGACCCCGTCGCTGGTGTCGACGGTTTCGGCCAATGCCTCGATCTCTGAGGCTTCGGAAATAAGCCCCAGCCCGTCGCGCAACCACTGCACCATGGCGCCGGCGATAAAAGCGCTTCCCTCCAGCGCATATGTCATCTCACCGTCGATCTGCCAGGCCGCCGTCGACAACAGGCGATGCTGACTCATCACCGGTTTATCCCCCGTATTCATGAGCAAAAACGCGCCGGTCCCGTAGGTGCATTTTGCCTCGCCGGGCGTAAAACAGACCTGACCGAATAAGGCCGCCTGTTGGTCGCCAGCCATGCCACAGATCGGTGTTCCATCGGCCAGTCCCTCCACACCGCGCACCTCGCCGTAGACCTCGGAGTTGCCCACGATCTCGGGAAGCATTGATCGGGGAACCCGAAAGATCTCCAGCAATTCATCATCCCATCGGACCTCTTCGAGATCCATAAACAAGGTTCGCGAGGCGTTGGAGACATCTGTGACGTGGACATCACCACCGGTGAGCTTCCACACCAGATAGCTATCGATGGTTCCGAAGGCCAATTCGCCGGCATCGGCCCGTCGTCGTGCTCCGTCGACGTTTTGAAGCATCCACTCTACCTTGGTCCCCGCGAAATAGGGGTCCAAAATCAACCCCGTGCGGCTTCGCACCATCGGCTCATAACCATCGTCGACCAACTGCTGGATTCGCCCGCGGGTGCGCCGATCCTGCCACACGATGGCATTGTGGATCGGCTCTCCCGTATTGCGATCCCAGACCACGGCCGTCTCCCGTTGATTGGTGATCCCCACCGCCGCGATATCCTCGGCGCTGATGCCGGCTTCCTGCTTTGCTCGCGCCAACGTGGACTGAGTCGACGCCCAGATGGCCTCCGGGTCGTGCTCCACCCAGGAGGGTTTGGGAAAGATCTGCTCGAATTCCTCGGTCACCCTCGCCCGCACGCGCAATTCGTCGTCGAGAATGATGATCGTCGTCCCCGTCGTTCCCTGATCGATCGCACAGATGAATTGGGCCATAACGCTTCCTCCTCAGATTTCGCGAGTGGTATGAATATCATACTAGACAAAAACCGTCCACAAAATGCATTTTGCGACGGCAGCTTCCCCCTTAGAAATAGCGGTGATCCTCTTAGCGGGCGTCGGCCAGCTCGAAGCGCTCAACGTGCTTGTTGCGACTTCCCCGCAGATTGATTTTTCGCTCGAAGACATTCTCCAACTCCTGAATCGTTCCCCGCTCCACGTTGAGCAGATAGGAGACGACATCGGGGTGGGCGTCGACGTAGATATTTTTGCCCTCCATCACCGGGGCATCTCGGCGAATCTCGCGGACAATCTCAGCCGCCACAGTCTCGCGGGTCTTGATTTGACCGCGCCCCTGACAATGGGGACAGGGATCGCACATATATTGAACCAGTGACTCGCGGACCCGCTTTCGGGTCATCTCCACGAGCCCAAAATCAGAGATCGCTAAGGCATTGGTCGTCACCCGGTCTTTCTTCAGGGCCGCCTCCAACGTGCGGTAGACCCGCTCGCGGTTTCGGGCGTCCTCCATATCGATAAAATCAATGATGATAATCCCGCCGATATTGCGCAACCGAAGCTGGTAGACCACCTCTTCGGCGGCCTCTAAATTGGTGCGCAAGATCGTCTCCTCCAGGTCGCTGGTGGAGCCCGTAAATTTACCGGTATTGACGTCGACCGCCGTCAGGGCCTCGGTCTTGTCGAAGACCAGGCTTCCCCCGCTTTCAAGCGGGACTTCCTGAGACAGAGCGCGGGCGATCTCGACCTCGATTCCGTAGGCATCAAAGATCGGTTCCGTGGCTTTGTACAACTCAATATTGTCGCTGAAGCTGGGCATATAATGGGAGGTAAACTCGCTGACCCGCTTGTAGGCGTGTTTGTCGTCGACGATCAGCTCTTCGATATCCGTGGTAAAGAGATCGCGGGCCGCCCGCAGCAACAAATCGGGCTCCTCATTGAGCAGATAGGGAGCTTTAACGTCGCTGAAGCGCTCCAGCATATCGGTCCATAATTTGACCAATAATTCCATATCTCGCAGGATCTTTTCCTCCGAGATATCTTCGCTGACCGTGCGCACGATAAACCCGGTGCCCGGCGGTCGATTGGTCTCCACGATCTTGCGCAGTCTTTTTCGCTCCTTTTCGGAGCCAATGCGCCGCGAGACACCGATATGAGATACGGTGGGCATAAACACCACATACCGTCCGGGAATCGAGATATGTCCGGTCAACCTGGCCCCCTTGGTACCCATGGGCTCTTTGGCGACCTGGACCAAAATCTCCTCTCCCTCCTTCATGCAGTCCGAGATATTGATCTTTTTGCTGATTTTACCCCGCGACGGAGGAGGCCACTGATCGGCGTCCTTGTCGAGGAGATTGAGATCTTTTTCGAAGCTATAAAAATCGCTGACGTGCAAAAACCCAGCTCTCTCCTGGGCGACGTCGACGAAAGCGGCCTGCATTCCCGGCAATACCCGGAGAATACGCCCCTTGTAGACATTGCCCGCCACCCCGCGATCGCGGCGCCGCTCCATGTAGATCTCGCTTAAAAGCCCGTCTTCGATCAGAGCCACCCGCGTTTCTGCACGGGTCGAATTGACCACCAATATATTGGACATAATACCTCGAATCGCGAGACGGCTCGTCTCACGAATCGGTCCTACGGTCCCCCGGTGGGCCAACGCCAAACGCCCCGAACGGCGCAGTGACGCCGACGGCACGAATAGAGTCTCGAATCCGCCTTTCCCGTCGAATCGATCCCTTCAACTATGAGCCAAACGCGAACTGTCTAAAAGCAGTGAAAATCTGTGAATTATGCTCGTCGACGTTTCTCAGGCGTTGCGAAGCGTCGACAAAATCTCGTCATCTCATCTTCGGTCTATAGCACAGAGCCTTTCCCGACACTAGCCGCTCACGACTCTCGCCCCATAATGGAGTAACTTTTACCCAATAGTGGAAAATCAGTCTCCAGCGACCACCTCGTTGATGACTTTTCCGATCGCCGATTGAGCAGAACACAACGGCTTTTCGCCCCATTTTTAAATATTCTAATAGCTGGCATAGCCCGTGCATATCGATCGGAGTGAACCCAATGGAGCGGCTGCAAGTTCCCCCCCAACACTCCAGAACGCTCCCGGGTCCGGCACGACAAACAAAACCGGCGTCCTCCACATTTGTTGGAGGGCGCTTTTTTCTTCCCCATATTGAACCCTTACCGACTTTCTTGTCTCCTCCTGTTGACAACCCCTCAGCGAGCACTTATTTCTTTTTACGAATGCGCGAATAGACACCGCTTTTGCGGTGTTCACTTCAGCGGACATCACCAACCGGGTATCATTAATTCATTTGGTCGATGTTCACTGTCGTTGCCCGAGGCAACTTATCGGGTGGATCGCTCGCGATCGTTTGCGCAGCCAATATTGCGACCCTCTCTTCTCCATTCTGCATCGATGGCCAACGTGAACGTCACGTCCAATTACTGGATTTGCCACGGCTGATTATTTCCGGCTCCCGGCGCGGCCACCGCCCGGGGTACCGACCTCTGTGATCCTACCGTCATGAGCCCATCATTTCTCGGCTGGCAGTCTATTGCAGGACTCCACCGGCGCTGCCGTGCCTCGTTATTTTCCTCGGCCTTTTTCGGCCACCATTCCATACCCTTGACCCACTAAAAACTACTACTTCCAGCTTTTGCGATTAGGAGCACGAATGAACCTCAAAGAACTCAAGGAGAAAAAGATTGGCCAGCTTACGCAGATGGCCAAGGAAGCCGGCATCAACGGCGCCAGCAACATGCGCAAACAGGAGCTTATTTTTGCCCTGTTGCAGGCCCAGGCCGACAAGGACGGCTCGATCTTCGGGGAAGGGGTCCTCGAGATCTTACCCGATGGCTTCGGCTTTTTGCGCGCCCCCGACTACAACTACCTTCCGGGGCCCGACGATATCTATGTGTCGCCCAGCCAGATTCGCCGCTTTAATCTGCGCACCGGCGATACGGTCAGCGGCCAGATTCGACCCCCGAAAGACAGCGAGCGCTATTTCGCGCTGCTCAAGGTCGAAGAGGTCAATTATGAAGATCCGGAAAGCGCTCGCGACAAGATCCTATTCGACAATCTGACGCCGCTTTATCCGATGGAGCGGCTCGATATGGAGGCCGAACAGGATAATTATTCGATGCGCATCCTCGATCTATTGACCCCCATCGGCAAAGGCCAGCGGGGATTGATCGTCGCTCCGCCTCGCACCGGTAAAACGGTGCTGCTTCAGGATATCGCCAACTCCATCGGCACCAACCACCCCGATATCGCGTTGATCGTTCTCCTCATCGACGAGCGTCCCGAGGAGGTCACGGACATGAAGCGCAACGTCGAGGGCGAGGTCGTCTCGTCGACCTTCGACGAGCCCGCCGAGCGCCATGTACAGGTGGCGGAAATGGTCATTGAGAAGGCCAAGCGCCTGGTAGAGCACAAGCGCGATGTGGTCATCTTATTGGACTCCATCACCCGTCTTGCGCGAGCCTATAACACAGTCGTTCCCCCGTCGGGCAAAATCCTCTCCGGTGGTGTCGACTCCAACGCTCTGCACAAGCCGAAGCGCTTTTTCGGTGCCGCCCGAAATATCGAGGAAGGCGGAAGCCTCACCATCGTGGCCACCGCCCTTATTGAGACCGGCAGCCGGATGGACGAAGTGATCTTCGAGGAGTTCAAAGGCACCGGCAATAGCGAGTTGCACCTGGACCGCAAGTTGATGGAAAAGCGGATCTTTCCCTGCCTCAACATCAATCGCTCCGGCACTCGAAAAGAAGAGCTGCTCATGGACGAGTCTCAGCTCAACCGGGTCTGGATTTTGCGACAACTATTGCACCCACTAAATGTGGTGGATTCCATGGAATTTCTCCTCGATAAACTCGGCAAGACCGAAGATAACGAGGAGTTTCTCAATTCGATGAGCGGCTGAGCCTTCAATGTTTCAAAAGCTTCAGGAAGTCGAGGCCCGATACCACCAGCTCAACAGCGAACTCGCCGATCCCGACCTGGGCTCCGACCCGAATCGGTTGCGCAAGCTGTCCATCGAGCACGCCCACCTGGCGGAGGTCGTCGAGGTCTACCGCGAGTATCGCGACGTCGAAGAGCAGATCGATGAAAATCGCTCCATGCTCAGCGACGACGATGAGGCCATCCGCCAGATGGCCCGCGATGAAATCGAAACGCTACAGGCCCGCCACGAGGAGCTGACAGAAACTCTCAAACAGCTTTTATTGCCGCGCGATCCCCTGGACGAAAAGAATATCTTTCTTGAAATTCGCGCCGGTACCGGGGGCGCGGAAGCGGCGTTATTTGCCGCCGATCTCTTCCGGATGTACGCCCGCTATGCAGAGGGGCTGGGATGGACGGTCGACGTGGTCAGCGCCAATCGCACCGACCACGGTGGCTTCAAAGAGATCATTGCCCTCATCGAGGGAAAACAGGTCTATAGCCGCCTGAAATACGAGGCCGGAGTCCACCGCGTGCAGCGCGTCCCTGATACCGAAAGTCAGGGCCGCATCCACACCTCGGCGGTGACCGTAGCCATCCTTCCGGAAGCGGAAGACGTGGAGGCCGAGGTCCGAAATCAGGATATCAAAATCGATTTTTATCGGGCCACCGGACCGGGCGGCCAGTCCGTCAATACCACGGACTCCGCAGTGCGGATCACCCATGAGCCGACGGGCATCGTCGTCACCTGCCAGGACGAAAAAAGTCAGCATAAAAACCGATCGAAAGCCATGAAAGTGCTTCAGGCCAGACTCCTGGAGCACGAGCGCGAACAGGTGCGCAAGGAGCGCGAAGCAGAACGGCGCGGACAGGTCGGCTCAGGCGACCGATCGGAGCGAATCCGCACCTATAATTTTCCGCAATCTCGCATTACGGACCATCGCATCGGCTTTACCACCCACCAGCTCGACAACGTCCTCGGCGGCGACGTCGACGAGGTCATCGAGCCGCTTATCGCCCATCATCAGGCCGAGGCGCTTCAAAACCTGGAGTAAACTCGATGGCCCTGCTGCCGATGACGTGCGCCAAGCCCTACGTACCCCCCGTTAAATGTCAGGGGATCAAAACCAAATTGGTCCCCTTTATCCTGAAGAGCATCGCCTGGAGCGGAGAAGGTCGCTGGATCGAGCCCTTTTTGGGCTCCGGCGTCGTCTTATTTAACGTCCGGCCATCGAGGGCCCTGGCCTGCGACGTCAATCCCCATATCGTCGAGTTATATCAGCAGATTGCCGATGGCGAACTGACCGTATCGTCGGTCCGCGAGCACCTGGAGCGGGAAGGTGAGAAGCTTCGCCAGACCGGGCCCGACGCCGACGAATCGTATTATTATGAGGTCCGCGACCGATTCAATGACTCCGGCGATCCGCTGGATTTTTTATTTCTCAACCGCTCCTGTTTCAACGGCATGGTTCGCTTTAATCAAAAAGGGGAATTCAACGTGCCCTTTTGTCGAAAGCCAGAGCGTTTTCGGCCCGCCTACGTCACGCGGATCACCAACCAGGTCGGCGCCGTCCGTGACATCACAGACGACCGCGACTGGAGCTTTAAATGCTGTGACTGGCGCGAGACATTAAAGCGCTGCCGACCCGACGACTTCGTCTACCTCGACCCGCCCTATATCGGCCGAAATACCGGCTATTTCAACACGGAATGGAGTGAGGACGAAGCCCGCGAATTGGCGCAGTTCACCCGCCAATTACCCTGCGGATTCGCCCTCTCGATGTGGAAGAAAAATAAATACCGCGAAAACGACCATATCGCGGAGGATTGGGACTGGGCGGTGGAGAAAACGCAGAGTCATTTCTACCACCTGGGCTCCACCGAGGAGCTTCGAAATTCGATGACCGAAGCGCTGCTGATCAGTCCGGGCAGCGAAGCGAACTGATTTTATTTCAGCGCCAATTTGACCTGGGATCGAGTATCGTCGTTGACCTTGAGTTCCTCGGCCCACTCAATCCATACATTTTGCGCCAGCCGACGCTCCACGTCGGCCTCATTTAGATTAATCCACTGCGGCCGTGCGATTTTAATGGCCAGCGGAAATGTGGTGCCGTCAACCAGGTTTCCGGCGCGGAGCCCGCCGCCTGGTCCACCACCGATATTGGAGCGAATCCGCGCCTCCTCGATCTTGAGCTTAAAGGGAAGCGTAAAGCCCTTCTGGCCGATCACACCGGCCAGATCTCGATCGGCGGCGGTGACGACGAGCACGCCGGAGCCGCCGATCGTCCCATCGGCCCGGTTATTTCGAATCGTGCAATGACCGGTGATTTTCAATGACCCATTGATGATGGCGACGCCGCCACCGCCATCGCCGGCCTCGTTGGCAAATACCTCGCCGTCGATGAGCTGAACGCCGGCGCCCCGCCAGGCCACAAGGCCGCCGCCGAGTCCGCGTTGTTTGCCGTCGGCGCGATTGGTCTCGATTTTGGCGTTTTCAAAGCGCAATACGGCGTTTCCAACGCCGGCGACTGCCCCGCCCACAGACTTCGCCAGATTCTGTCTCAATTCCGCTCCCATCGCCCGGATCATAGCCGGCGCCTCGAACCAGCCCACGGCGATGATCCCGCCGCCGGCATCGGCGCGGTTTCCCTTACAGACACCGCGCCCCTCGCCGCTGGATTTGACCACCACCCGTCCGGCGACGGCGGCGATCGCCCCTCCTCCAACGGCGGCGTCGTTGCCCTCCAGAATTGAGTCCACGACCCTTGCCAGCCCGTCGCGGACCATTATCGCTCCACCCACCCCTTCCGATTTTTGCCATTTTTTGAGGGGCATCGTCTCGATATCGGTGGGTGATTTATCGGTGAGCGCCCGGTTTCGGTGCAAAAAACTGCGGACGACGGTCAGCGGCTTCTCGGTCCTCAGGGCGGCAATTCCCCCGCCGGAAGGGGCTCGGTTGCTGTCGAAGATCGAGGCCTCGACGCTGACGACGCTATTTTCGATGCGCAATCCGCCGCCCGTGGTGCGCGACGAATTCGAGCGCCACAAACAGCCCACGAATTGCACCCGCCGGCCGGGGAGATCTTCGCCGCAGTCGACGACCACGCTTCCGCTGTCGGAAAAGGACTCAAAGGCACAGTGAACCACGGCGAGGGCTGCGTTGTGCTTTGCCTGTAATCCGGTCTGCTCCACTCCCTGACGACCGACCACGTAGCAACCAAATAGGCCCTGTTTTTGCCCGGGCGCCATGCGCACGCCGAAGTCGGAGTCACTGGGCGCCAAGAATGTGACCCGATCGGGGTGGTCGACATCGTCCTGTTCGCGAAGCCAGGCCAGGCGCTGATCGACTGTCGCCGCCGTCGGCATGCGGTGATTGATGACGGTCACCCGATCGGGAATCTCCACCGCGCCCTGGTAGATGCCGGGTTTGACCCTGACAACCACGGGCGTGCTCTCTTTGATGACGATGCGAGAAGCGTGTTCCAATACCTCTTTTAAGTCATCGTGGGGCAGGTTTGGATTATCGATTCGCCGCGAGCCATCGACCACGGCTGCCGGCTCCACATTGGTCTCCAGATATAGCACCGGCGCCCCCTCGAGGCCGGGCGGCACGTAGTATTTTCCCTCCTGAACGGCCTGCTCTCGGCGGCGCCTCTCACTGTCGCCTCGCTCTTCAAACTCTTGCTGTTCCTGCAAAAACGCCATCACCGAGTTGGGATCTTCGTCGTATTCCTCGTCGTCGTCTTCGTCGTCAGTATCCAGCCCCAGATCCAACTCCTCGTCGAGTTCGATTTCGTCGGGCACCTCGCCCGCCTCGCCACGGCCGCTCCGAGCACGGAGAGTGGGTGTCGTGACCGACATGCGGCCGGCCATTCGCTCCGCGGCTCGATCGACTTTGCGTCGTTTACGCTCCTCTTTTTCGTCTGCCTGGTCGCCCTGGATTCGAAGAATCATCCCACCCAGAAGCAGGACAAAGCCAGCGATGAAGAGTGTGACCGGAAATTGGGCCGGATGACTCTCCAGACAATAGCCCATCGTCGCCTCTCCAGACGCCGCCGCCTCTCCCCACATCAGACAATAGATAAGCGGTCCCGACGCCACGGCGATCACCACCAGAGCGAGGCCGAAAAAGCGGCGGCTCCACTCTCTATACGAGCTCCCGGCGGACTTCATCGAAGCTCCTCGGCCACCCGCGCTGGTGCTGGATACCACGTCACCTCAATACCTCTGCATTCGCAAGATCGGATAGGCGATCAACAAAAATAGCGCGCAATAACCGAGCACTGGAAGCAGATAGCTGGCTCCCATCAAATAGTCCTGACCGGTATCGCCGAATTCCAGCAGGCTTTCATAGGACCAGCGCGAGGGCATCAGCTTAAAAACCACCTCGCTCGCCCCCTGAAATTGATCCTCCGGAATCGTAAATTCACTGAAAATAATCTGAGGGATAATCACCAGCGGCACCCAGGCGACAGCGTAGTCGCTTCGTCGAACTGCCGAGGAGATCAGGAGCCCCAGACAGGTCCCGCACATCACGGTGGCCAATAGATTAATAAGCAACCATCCGATGGGAATCCGAACGTCGATGGCCCGGGCGACGATGACACTGTACAGACCGACCTGCACGGTCCCCACCAGCGCCAGCACTCGCACCTTGCTGTACAAATAGGCGCCGACATCGAGGTTGAACATACGCTCTCGCAAAAAGAGCTCGCGCTCCTTTACGATCTCGCGACAGGCGTTCATGCAGCCGATCCAGAACAAGGACAGGACCATCACGAAATATAGCGTCGGCGTGGTGCGCTCCACATTTTGCCAGACCATGACCGCCACAAACGCCAAAACCGGCGCCTGAAGCAGTAATAGCCCCGTATTTCGCCAGTCGCCGAGTACCATCTCCAGGTAGCGATCGGAGAGCACTCCCGCCTGATAACTGTCGATCAGATCGCTGGAGCCGTCGTCTTCGTACCCCTCCTCGGGCTGTAATTTCTCTTCACTCACGAAGAAATCCTGTGCTGCACTTCAAACCTCTTTGTCACACCTTCACAGATACTCTGCGCGAAGGCCACTGCGATCGTAGCGACGCTGCCACTCGGCGATCGGCACCGCCTGTAGTCGACTGAAAATATTGATATAATCGTCGATCTCGAAAAACTCCTTGAGCCCGTCGACGGGACCGAAATAGCCGAGCTGTCCTTTATCGAGAACGCAGACGGCGTCGAGCATCTCCAACGAGGACATAATATGGGTGGTCACCACCACTCCCCGGCCCTGGTCGGCGAGTTTTTTGAGCAATTTCGTCAGCGATTGCTCCAGCGCCGGGTCGAGGCCACTCGTCGGCTCATCGGCAAATAAAAGCTGCGGACGACTGATCAACTCCATCGCCACGCTTACCCGCTTTCGCTGCCCTCCCGACAGATTGGAGATGCGCTGACGGCGACTGTCGTATAGCCCCAACGAACGAATGACCCCGCTGACACGGCTCTTTCGCTCCTCGGGAGAAAAGTCGCGAAGTCGAAGCTCGGCGGTATATCCCAGTGCCCGCTCTACGCGTAGAACACGGGGCACCACGTCGTCCTGGGGGACAAAACCGATGGAGCGCTTTAGCTCCTCGAATTCCTCATAGAGATCGCGGCCGTCAAAGACCACTCGCCCTTTTTGAGCGGGTCGAAATCCGGCCAGGGCCCGCAACAGAGTCGTCTTCCCGGAGCCAGACGGGCCGAGGATACCGACCAATTGGCCCTCCTCGATGCGAAAATCGACATTTTCGACGATAGTATTTCCACCGAGGATGACGCTCAGTTTTCGCCCCGTCAACGTCATGCTAACCTCATGCGCGCCATCAATTTCCCTGAGCAATCTCAAACCCAATGACAAATGGTCCGCCGCCAGCCGACAACTCGCCGTTAAGCGCTCTGCACCGACGGGTCATCGACGCCATCGAGTCCTGGGATCCGACAGGCCATTCACACCGGTGGCCCAGGGCGCGATTCGACGCGCTAGCCGCGGAACTATTCGCCCATCAGTATACCCATATCGAGGCATACCGCACCCTCTGCGACGGACGTGGCGTCACCCCCGGCGGCGATCCCTCGCCCGACGAGATCCCGGCGGTCCCCACAGACGCCTTTAAATTCACAGACCTCTTTGCCGGTGCCGAACCAGCTCACGTCTTTCGAACCAGCGGCACCACGGCAGACGAAGCGCGCGGAGAACATCACTTTCGAACCCGCGACGTCTACCGGGCCTCGCTCCATCCCACCTTCAAACGCTTTTGCAATCCCGGCGGTGATAGATTGCGCATGCTGATCCTCGCTCCCTCGC
>SKQC01000284.1 GCA_007119175.1 Myxococcales bacterium
ATGTCGCAGATGCCGGCTGAAATCGCGATCTGGCCATTCGCTCAACACTTGAAATAACCTACGGATATGACTGCGGTTTCGCGAAATGGCCATCTCATCGATTTCATCTCGGCCCTGCTCAAATTCGGACTTTCCGGACGGGAACTAGATAGTTTTTGTATTTCAATTCACCACGCCTCGGGAAATATCGTGTATTCACCGGGGTCGACAGCGACGCCTGTGGCAAAGCCGGTGTGGTCGTCATTGAACCACACCTCTTCTCCCTCGTCGTCGAGTCGGTGAACGAATCCCTGAGTATCCCACACGCCTGTATATAGAGAGCCCTCCGGGTCGAGCGCGACGGACATCACCCAATTAGAGTGTTCAAAGGAGGTCCAGACCTCGTTGCCATCGGTGTCGAGTTTTCGCACCGTGCCGTCATAGCTGGCACTGTAGATTGAGTCATCGGGACCGACGACGAGGGCGCGGGCTGTCTCGCTGTGGCCATTATCGACCCACTGCTGCGCACCGTCGGAATCGAGCTGGCGCACCGTGGTGTCGCCGGATGCAGTGTAGACAAATCCGTCGGGGTCGACGGCGACCGCGCGGACAATGTCGGAGTGGCCAGTAAAATCCCACACCTGGTCGCCTTCGGGGTCGGTTTTCCGCACAGTGCCATCCTGGCTGCCGCTATAGACGTAGCCATCGGGATCGACGGCGACGCTGTAGACCGCTGAAGTGTGGTCAGAAAAACTCCACACCTGGTCGCCGCCGGCGTCGATTTTTCGCACGGTGCCGTCCTGGCTACCGCTGTAGACGAAGCCGTCGGCGTCGACGGCAATCGACCACACCGTGCTCGAATGGCCGTTAAAGCTCCATATTTGGCCTCCGTCGGAATCGAGCTTTCGCACCACGCCGTCGTCGCCAGCGACGTAGATATATCCGTCGGGGTCGACGGCGACGGTTCGAAACCAGGGACCGATGGACTGACTCCACACCTGCTCGCCATCAGCGTCGAGTTTTTGTACCGAGCCGTCCTGGGAGACGCTGTAGATATAGCGTTGCAGGCAGGACCCATCGAGGCAAAACTCCGGTCCGTCGCAGGCGTTTCCACATCCTCCGCAGTGATCGTCGGTCATCAGGTCGCTGCAGGTATTGTAGTCGGTACAGGGTGTCAGGGCTGCGTCGACGCAAACTACGGTGCAGGACCCGTCATCGCAGAAAGCGTCGGCGTCGGGGATGTCGGTGGTGCAGCTATTTCCGCAGTCTCCACAGTGGTCATTATCGACTTGCAGGTCGGCGCAGACGTCGTGGTCGATGCAGAGCGTGTGACCGGAGAAGGCGCATTCGACGATGCAATCGCCTTCGCTGCAGACGGCGGCGCCACCGTCGACGGAAGTGGAGCAGCTATCCCCACAGCCGCCACAGTGGTCGAGGTCGGTGTCCGTATCGGTACAGACGCCTTCGGTGGCACAGAGGGTGCGGTCAACGTGACAGGTCTCGACACACGTGCCGTCCTGGCAGCTTATCTCCGACCCGTCGATGTCGGGGAGACAGGGATTCTGGCAGCTTCCACAGTGGTCGATATCCTCGTCGGGATCGACACAACTGTCCTCGCAAAAGATCTCATCCGACGAGCAGGCGCCTGTGTCGATAGTGGCGTCTGTGTCGAGCGGGACATCCGATGGCGGGGAGCTATCGGGTTCGGTGTCCGGCAAGGGGGGAGCGACGTCGGTGTCGGAGGTGTCGGAGGTGTCGGAGGTGTCGGTATCGGAGGGGGGACCGGCGTCTGGATCGACGGACGGCGAGTCGCTGACGCAGACGCCGTCGCGAACGAGCAATCCTCCGCTGGACAGGCAGTGTTGGCCGGCCTCACAGTCATCATCATTGGTGCAATCGGCTTCGTCGGAGACCACACAGGAGGCGAGGACGAGACAGAAGCACAGCCAGACGATAACGGCTGGTTTTTGAAAAAGTGCACGCCGAAAGTGGGGAGCCATCACGCTTCGCCGATGCATTGATAAGGTGGGTTGAGCGTATCTGATGAACGCCACCTGGTGGCATTCAGTACGCCGGTTCTTCCTTCGAGATTTTCCGATTTAACCAACGGCGGCCGTTGCTTTGGCGACTGCCGAGTCGGCCTCGTCGTCGAGTTCGCCCGGCAAAAAGACAGATTCGTGAGTCGTCAGATAGAGACCGAAATTTTCGAGTTTAAATCCCGCCAATTCGATCTGGCGGCGGACTTCGTCGATTTTCTCAGAGCTCAATACCTCATTGATGATATCGCGCTGGTCGTGCATGGCCCACCACAGATAATCGGGGACCAACTCCAGAAGGTCATCGAGGTTGTCGCGCACAAAGGGGATGCTCAACTGGCGCGTTGAGCGATAGGGGTTGTAGCCCGGAAATTCCATGCGCACATCGGCGCTGATGAGGCGTCGGCCCAGGTGGTAGAAGATGCGATCGAAATCGTAGGGCCCGTCTCGTTGTTCGAGTTGGCCGTAGTCACTTCCTGTCAGCGATAGATCGAGGCGGTGGGCGCGGTTTGCGTAGTGGTTCAATGCCTCGTATCGCCGGCCGGCCCGCTCGTCATCGCAGTCCTTTTCGTATCTGGCGATCAGCTTGTTGAGCACCACCGCGGGGGTAAATTCCGGCAGCTCTTTTGAGGGAAGTCGGTTTTGGAGATTGCGGTGATATTCACGCAAAAAGAGCCGAAAATCGAATTCGTCGAATTGAATTCCGAGCAGAAGACTCGTCTCGATCTGTTGGATCGTGCCCTCGGGGGTCATACGCGCACTCACTGCTTAAAGAGAGATATGGCTTTGTCCGCAATGGATTTCGACCCCTGTAGCCTATCGCGAAGTGGGGCCCCGGCGAAAGGGACGTTTTGGTGTGTGAAGTGGCTCCCCAGGATTGCTCGACGATGGGTGCTAGCTCAGTGAAAAAACCAGGGAACCGCAAAGGACGCAAAGAGCACAGAGGATTTTCCCATGGTGGCATGTTCACCGCGAGGCGTCATCGGCCTGTGGTGCTAGCTCAGTGAAAAAAACAGGGAACCGCAAAGGACGCAGAGGTTTGAGGAATCTACCGTAGGGTATCTTTGTGTATTCTTTGCGTCCTTTGCGGTTCGCAGCTGTTTTGCCGTGTGGAGTGGCTCCAAGAGATCGGCACAGGGCCTTGATGGGCATACTGCCCGCCGTTACGGTGCCCGCTTGCGCGGGGTTGGCGTCTTTAGGAGGCGGCCTTTTTCGGTCGTCTCGTTCTCGAAATAAGCAGGTGTAGCGATGGAAGGATTCGACGTATTGGTGGTGATTCACAACGTGTTGCGGTGGGCTGTTCTGGTGGCTGCCGTGGCGGCTATCGGCGGGGCCTGGCACGGCGTCGTCAAAAAGCGAGAGTGGACCAAGGGCGACCGGATCCGCACCGTCATGTACGTGGCGACCATGCATATTCAGCTTTTGCTCGGCCTGGTCTTATATGTGCAGAGTCCGCTGGTGCAGCAGGCGATGGACGATCCGGGATCGGCGATGGGCGTTCGCGAACTGCGCTTTTTCTTCGTGGAGCATATCTCGTTGATGATCATCGCCGTGGTGGTGGTGCAATTGGGCTCGATATTGTCCAAAAAAGCCGAGGAGGACGCTTCCAAACACAAGCGCTCGGCAATCTGCTTTACCATCGGCCTGGTGTTGATTCTGGCGGCCATGCCCTGGTGGAGGCCGCTATTCCCCGGGCTGTGAGAGCGTGACCATGAAAGCATTGCCCATCGATCCACTGCTTCCCGAGGTAGTGGATGCCGTCACCGATCACGGCGGGGTGGTCATCGAGGCGCCGCCGGGAGCCGGGAAAAGCACCCGGGTTCCCCCGGCTTTGCTCGATGCCGAAATCGCCGCCGACCAGCAAATCGTGATGCTCGAGCCGCGCCGCGTTGCCGCCCGGGCCACGGCTCGCCGTATCGCCGCAGAGCGCGGAGGACGAGTCGGCGGCGAGGTGGGATATCAGGTTCGCTTCGATCGCCGGATCGGAAAAAATACCAAGTTGGCCGTGATCACCGAGGGGATTTTAACCCGCCGATTGCAATCCGATCCCTTTTTGGAGGGCGTCGGCGTGGTGATCCTCGACGAATTCCACGAGCGCAGCATCCACACCGATCTGGCGATCGCGTTTTTAAAAGAAGTCCAGCAGGTCCGCGAAGATCTCAAGGTGGTCGTCATGTCGGCGACCCTCGATGCCGAGCCCATCGCCGATTATCTGGACGTTCCCGCCCTTCGAAGCGAGGGGCGGACCTATCCGGTGGATATCGAGTATCTCGATAAACCGCCGGAGGATCGCATCGAATACGAGGCGGCCCGGGCGGTGCGCCGAGTGGTGGGAAGCAAAGACGACGACGGCGGCGATATTCTCGTATTCTTGCCGGGACGCGGCGAGATCCACCGCTGCCTCGACGCGCTAGAGGAGTGGGGTAAAGAGCAGGACGTGGAGCTATTGCCGCTATATTCTGCGCTATCTTCAAAAGAACAGGACCGGGCACTGGCCTCGGGAGGGCGGCGAAAGGTGATCGCCGCCACCAATATTGCCGAGACTTCTCTGACCATCGAGGGGGTCACCGTGGTGGTCGACTCCGGCAAAGTCCGCCAGATGCGGATGTCGCCGGCCAGCGGCCTGGATAACCTGGAGTTGACCCACGTCAGCATTGCATCGGCCAAGCAGCGCGCCGGGCGGGCCGGCAGGGTGCGCGAGGGCCGGGCGATCCGATTGTGGACCCACGCCTATGAGCACCGAATGGAGGAATTCGACGAGCCCGAATTACGGCGCATCGATCTGGCGCCGGTGGTGCTCGAGGTCATCGCCTGGAGTGGGGCGGATCCCCGCGAATTCGACTGGTTCGATGAACCTCCGGAGCATGCTGTAGGCCACGGATTGCAGCTTTTGAATAAGCTGCATGCCCTGCGGCCGGACTCGTTTCAATTAAGCGATCGAGGAAAACGCCTGCTCGAGCTTCCAGTACACCCGCGGATCGGCCGGATGCTCATCGAAGGAGAGCGCCGCGGCGTCGCCGGATTGACGGCGGCTATGGCGGCCATTATCTCGGAGCGCGATTTCGTCAACTCCGTCGATCGCGACGCCCCCGGCGGGCGATCCGACGTGCTGGCCAGAGCAGAATTTCTCGACGACGTGGCCGCCGGGCGTCCGCAGGCGGCGCGGCGGCTGGGCTTTAAGGTCCATATCGGCGGGGCGCGCCGGGTAAAAAAGGTCACCGGCCAGCTTCGAAATTTAATCGACGATAATAGCTACGGAGGCTCCGGCGATGATGCGCTTCGCGCCGTATTGGCCGGGTTTCCCGATCGAGTGGCGATTCGACGCGACGAGGGAAGCGATCGCTTCGTCATGGTCGGTGGCGAGCCGATGACGCTGGCCTACGAGAGTATTGTGCGCGACGCCCGGTTTATCGTCGCCCCCGTGATCGCCGGAAAGACGCGAGCCCGGGCCGCCGTCGGCGGTGTCGACTCGCGGGCTCTGATTCGACTGGCCAGCGAGGTCAAAGAAGAGTGGCTGCGCGAGGAATTTCCCGAGCGCTTCGAGGAGGTCGTCGAGGTCGACTTTGATGATCAGCGAGAGCGGGTCATGGCTCATAGAGTGGAGCGCTTCGACGAATTGCGCCTCGACGCTCAGATCGTCTCCGTCGATGACGGCGCAGATCCCGGCGAAGTATCTCGTTTGCTCGCGTCGAAAGCCCTGGAGGACGTCCCCCGTGCCTTCGGGCTCGATAAAGACGACCACCAATATCTGATCCGCTGGGAGTGCGCGCGCCGGTGGTTCGAAGAGGCGGAATTTCCGAAGCTGATGGAGGACGAAGAGCGCGGCAATGCGAATGCCGAGATCTGGGAGCAGATCCTGTGGGGCAAGCGCTCCTTTGCAGATCTGAGGCGAATGTCATTGCCCTCGCAACTGGGCGCCTATCTCAGTGGTGAGCAGCGCCGGATTCTTGAGGAAGAATTGCCACGCCGCATCGAAGTCCCCACGGGAAGTCGCATTCGGCTAAAATACCGGATCGGCGAACCACCGATCTTCGCGGTGCGTATCCAGGAGGTCTTCGGCTGGACGAAAACGCCCCGCGTCGCCCGAGGGCAGGTGGCGGTCCTGATGCATCTTTTGGCCCCCAATTATCGGCCCGCTCAGGTCACCGACGATCTGGCCGGCTTCTGGGAGCGAACCTACCCGGAGGTCCGAAAAGAGCTTCGAGCCAGGTATTCCAAACACCCCTGGCCCGAAGATCCGGTCAACGCAAAGGCCGTGTACAAATAGCCATTATCTGCAAATTTAACCCCTGTCTGAGCCCGCTTACCAACAACTCGGCGCGGCCTCGATGGCCTGGTGGAATTGCGCGACCTGCTGGTCGCTGATGTCGTAGTCCGTGCATTCATCGCCGCTCATTAGCCGAAAGCCGGTCTCAAAGAGGTGGATATCATCGCCGTGGGGCAGGTTGTGGCCGCGCTGGAGGTCGCCGGCCATCGACGAGGGAAGGCGGCAGAATTGGTCGACCGACGCGAAGCTGTCCAGTCCCTCCCGGGTCGGCGAGGCGACCACCAAAAATCGCTCCACACCGATATCGCCGGCCTGCATGGCCTCGAATTCACCGATGGAGACCGGTTGGCCGGCCTCGATGAGAGTGTCGGCATCTGGCGTCGGCGGGTGGATCACCAGGCCTCCGTCTCGTCCGTACAGGTTGATCAGTCGGACGTGCATATCCTGGGCCGTCTCCAGCCAGACCTCCGTCTTTTGGCCGTGGCATAATCCGCCGCCCTCGCGGCTGTCGAAATGAAGGGCCACTTTGTCGCTGTGGAGATCGAGTGAGGGAAGGTAGGTCGATCGGTCGATATCGGGGGCCACGGCCTCCGGGAAGCTCAGGGCACGGCCCGTAAAGATCTGGTCCACGCCCTGGATTCCCCAGCTCATCTCCAGCGACGCCTCTACGCCCTGCATGGGAACGATCTGAGCGGTGATCACACCGTCGACCCGATCTGGGAGCCCGTGACCACTCCAATTGGGCTGTAAGGGAACCACCTGGGCCGACGCCTGCTCCAGCGCGTATTGCAGGTGGGGGTGGATCCATTCGGCGCGCTGACCTCCGGGAACGCCGTGATCCTCGATCTGGGCGATTGTCACTCGCGGTGACTCCTCGCCCAGCGAGTTCTGAAGCCGGCCCACCAGATCCTCGGCAGATTCCTGCAGGCGAGTTCCCAGTTCTGTTTCCACCTCCTCCTTCCAGGCTTCGATATGAGAGCTCTCGATGACGGCCATTACACATCGATAGCCGGCGCTCTCCTGAGGCTCCCAGATACTGATATTCTGTTCGATCTGGCTGCAGAGCACGTCCTGGCAGATTCGATCGCGCAGCGTGCTGCGGGCTCGCTCCGTCAATTCATCGAAGCCGGCTTGCTGAGAAATCGCCGTCTCCTGATCGTATTGCCGCCCGTGGGCCCCGCGAGGGGGCACCAACTGGCCCAGGCATTCGCTCTCCTCGTCTCCGTCGGCGGCAGCCACCGCCTCGTCGACTGCTTCATGGGCCGCTGCGTCGCCGTCGGGCTGCTCTGCAAGATCTTCTTCGGCGGCCTGCTGCGCGGCTTGCTGACTACCGCAGGAGAGCGCCCCAAAACTGAGAGCAAAAAAGACGGGGACGATCCAGATTCGAATTAGTATTCGATTATTGCATATTGTCATCGGCGGTTTCCTGCATGGGGTGATTCATTATTTGGCTCATCGGGGGCAACGAGGATTCCCCACTGCCCGCTCTTCGTCAACGGATTGGTGTGACGAGGAAAGTGTTTTGAATATTCTCGTCTCTTTTAGGTCAAAGAGCCGAGTTCGCAGTCAGAAACCGCGCTGAATATGCGCAATGAGTACTATACGCGGGAACCCAAAATCTGCTAGATTTCGACGAAATCGAAAATGATTCGACAGGAGACGAGATGAAGTTCAATATCGCACGTATCTTTCAATTAAGCCCCGCCGTTTTGGCGGTGTTTATCATGATTGCACTGGGCGCCTGCAGTAGCAGCCCCGATCGGCCGGAGGGCACGGAGATGCCCGACGAAGTGCCGTCGCTGCATATTGAGCCGCAAAAGGGCGTGTATATTCGCGCCGGGTTCGACGACGATCCTTCCGATTATATCGGCCAATTTATCAACGACGACGTCCCGGACGACGAGATCGACGAGACGCGAGGGGTGCAGACTAGCTGTAGCCAATTTATCGAGTACCGCGAGGTCAACGCCGGCGGAACCTACGATGAGGTCTATCAGGCGTCCAGAAGCGCCGGAGCCTCGCTGGGCGTCGATCCCCAGGCCCAGGCCGCCGGAGCCGGTGGTCAGGCCTCGATGGGATCGTCGGACGGAGCGATGGTCCGCGTCGAATACGAACTGAGCAAGCGGATGCGTGGCGTGATGACGCCGGAATACGAAGAATGTTGCCGAGAGAATGTGACCGGCTGCTCCGGACGTTATCTGGCAGAATTCTGGAAGGGGACCGGTGAAATCTACCAATTCGTGGGAACCGAACGCGACTTCAGCGCCGGCGCCTCCGTACCGGGCGTCTCCGAGGGATCGCTGGAGTTTTCCGACGGCGCCGCCTGGACCCGGGCCATGGCCTTCGACGATATGTATTTCGCATTTACCGTCTCCGATGCGGCCATTGAGGACGCCGATTGCAGTTGGGTCGACACAGTACCGACCTCCAGCGAAGGCACCTATTTTGTTGGCATCTCGCCGCCGGTGGCCAGCGAGTCCAGAGCTCGTTCGTTGGCCATGCGCGAAGCGCGAGTACAGGCCGTTCAATATCTGGGCGAGGAAATCAAAGCTGCCACAGCGACTCAGACCCACGCCATCGACGGATATATCGAAGACGAGCAGGTCATCGAAACACTGGCCGAAGGTGTCGCCGAACGGGTGGAAGACGATCGCTATTGTCCCGTCGAAGTCCGGGAGTCGCCGGAGGGCGAATTATATGTCTCCCGGGTACTCGCATTCTTTCCCGAAGAGGAAAAAAGCGCGGCCGCTCAGGAGACCGTAGAGACCCTCGAGGAGTCCGAGGAGGTCTCTGAAGAGGACCGTCACGAGCTGGAAAATATCCGTGAGCAGCTCGCCGATGAACCGGCAGGCGTGCAATAGGAACCTCTCGACATCAGAGCTCCCCTTACCTCTTGGGGAAGGGGAGCTCTGGTGCGTTGGCCTGCCGCCGGGTGGTTTTTGGGAGACGGTGTGATCGGTTGACACACCTTCATTTATAGGTGGGGTCAATTGTCCCCGGTGTCGCATATTATCCTACATCATCGTATATCACCTCTTTTTCGTGGGAGCCAATATTTCGGGGCTATGTATCGGCATCAGGGTGATCGCTTCGGTTTTAAATCGTGGGTGGAACGCATCATGCAGTAGCTTCTTATTGCGATGGCACGTCCACCGAATTTTATTTCCCGGGAGATTGTATGAAGAGCCGCTTCTCCAATATTGCGATATTGTTATTAATCGGAATGATCCTCGGCGCCTGCGGTGAGCAAAACGTCACCGTCGATAATGAAGAAGACACCGACGATGACGTGGAGGTCGTGGATTCATTTCACGACCACGCCTATCTCTCCGGGACAATTGTCGGCGCCGAAACGCTCGAGGAGGTCCAGGAAAAGACACAAGATGGCACCTTCGTGGCGACTTCCGAGGACGGTTTTGTAGAGGCCATGGTGATCGTGACCAGCGAAAATATGGGGACTCTGGAATATCGGGTCTCCGGGGCCGAAGAGTGGAAGGAAGCGGAGCTGACCTTTGAGGCCGGTCGTTTTTATAACGCCCAGATTGTCGTCGAAAATACAGCGTCCACCATTGAGCTGCGAGGCTTTGGCGACGCCAGCTATCTGCGGGTGGAGATGATGCCCGAGATCGATGGGGAAGCCCACCGAGACGAGGCCGATATCGATACCATGATCGGCGAATTGCGAGTTCCCGGTCCGTGGTCGATGCCATCGAGCGTCCAACAGGCCGGTGAAGAGCAGCATGTGCGCTACGATGGCGCCACTCAATGCACCGGCTCAATGACCCCCGGCGCATCTCAGCTCGGCCAATTCGTTGGCGATCACTTCGACGGCGTTCAGGCAATTCAGGGCTATAATTGTCGCACTATCGGAGGGTCCAACAATCTGTCGCTGCACGCCACCGGGCGGGCCATCGACATCATGTTGCCCCTGGACGGAAGCTGGAATGACGATGACGCCGCCGCCAACGCACTCGGCGATCCCATCGCCAACTGGCTGGTGGAGAATGCGGAATATATCGGCGTCCAACTCATCATCTGGGATCGCGTTATCTGGAATGGCTCGCGCAGTGGCACCAAGCACCGCTCCTATGGCGGCGTTCATCCCCACCATGACCACCTGCATGTGGAGGTAAACTACGACGGAGCGGATCGAAATACTCAATTTTTCGTCGACGGAATGCCGGCGCCGGGCGATGTCCCGGGAACAGAGGAGCCGGGCGGCTGTACACCGACGCCCGACGACGGAGCCGGCGGCTCGGTTTTCGATGATTTTCCGACCTCGGCGACCGGCTATGACGAGGCCGTCAAATTGCTCAACGCCGGCATCACCGAGGGATGTGCAGACTCCATGTTCTGTCCCAATTGCCCGTTGACCAGGCGGCAGATGGCGACCTTTTTGGTCCGCGCCGCCAACCTGGACACCTCGAATCCGCCGTCGCAGCCGAGTTTTTCCGACGTCTCTACCAGCAGCAGCTCCTATGCCTATGTGGAGGCCGCTGTCGAGGCCGGGATCACGGCCGGATGCGGTGACGGCAAATTTTGTCCCAATGAAGAGATCACCCGCGCTCAGGCGGCGACGATGATTCATCGCGCCCTCAACTGGCCCGACGAAGTGCCGACGACAGCGCCGAGCTTCGATGACGTGAGCCAGGATAGCGTTCATTTTGAGGCAGTAGAGACGCTAAAACAGCGCTGTGTCACTCAGGGATGCGGCGACGGCAGCGAGTTTTGCGGCGACGATAATCTCTCCCGCGCTCACGCCGCGGTCTTCATCTCCCGGGCCTTTAATCTCGAGGACAGCAACGCCTGTGCTCAGCCCGGCGGCTGCGAGCCGGCCCCGCTTTTCGGCACTGACGACTCCGTATTCAGCGATTTTCCCACCGACCAGTTGGGCTATGAAGAAACGGAATTGCTCTACAACGAGGGCATCACCAATGGATGTACAGAAACCGAGTTCTGCCCCGACTGTCCGACGCATCGCCGGGCGATGGTCATCTTCTTGGTCCGCGCCCTCGATATCGATACCTCAAACCCGCCATCGACGGCGACATTCGACGATGTTCAGCCCAGCATGTTCGGATTTCCGGAAATCGAAGCGGCCCACGCGGCGGGGATCATCAATGGCTGCAGCGAAGATGAGTTCTGCCCCAATAACGAGGTCTCCCGCGCTCAGGCAGCGTCAATGATAAGCCGAGCGATGAGCTGGGAGCAGGTCTCACCGTCGACGCCGACCTTCGATGACGTCTCCACATCCCATTCCCATTATGAGGGAATCGAGACACTTGTTGATCGATGTGTCACGCAGGGGTGCGGTGACGGAAGCGGATTTTGTCCCGACGGCTATATCCCGCGCAGTCACGCCTCCATCTTCCTTGCGCGAGCCCTGAATCTGGACGGCATCAATCCCTGTGCGGAGACCGGTGGCGGCGGCTGATTAGTGACGGAGGGCAGCGGTCGGGAAGCGACGCCTTTTCGTCGAACCGACCCGCGGCGAAAATACGACGTTTTCCGGCCGCTGCCCTCCGTTTGTTCAATCGTTGAAGACGCACCGCATCTCTTTGTTCCCCCCGGTGGCGGACCATTATCGGCCGGGGGGTTCCGCTGTTCTTGGCCCGTGAGCTATGTGGGGGGCGAGCGATGTATCAGCGCAGGCGGGAATTAATTGCTCCGTTGCTGCAATCCATCTAGGGTGAGACCCAGGTCGCGAAGACTCTGTGATTTGGCCATTTTTCGCCCCGGACACCAATGGGTTCAAATTCCAAAACGGAGGTCGTTGAATATACCGTCCAATATCTGGTGCGGCTATTATTTCGCGAAGGCCTGCTGACCAAAGAGCAGGCCAAAAAGGCGGTGGAGCAGGAGCAACCGGTGCGCCAGGAAATCCTGCGCGAGAAAGTCACCGGTGAGGACGGTCAGCGCCGCGCCCATTACGAGGTGACCCCGGCGGAGGTCGTCGACCGACTGGGATTCCACGATCCAGAGGGCGGGCTCGTCGACGAAGACGAGATCATGCAGGTCATCGCAAAAGATGTGGGGCTGCCGTTTCAGAAGCCCGATCCACTCGATCTGGATATGGATCTGATCGCCAAGACGATGAGCCGACCTTTCGCAAAGCGCCATAGTTGTGTGGCGCTGCGCCGAGAGGAGGGCAAGGTCGTGATGGCCATCGACAACCCCTACGACCAGTTATTGCGCCATGAGTTGCGCACGGTGATCCCCAGCGATCTGACCCTGGTGGTGAGTCCGAAGACCGATATCTTACAACTCATCACCGAGGTCTACGGACTTCGTTCATCTATTTCGGCGGCCGAAGAAGAGGTGGTCCAGGGCCTGGACCTGGGCAATCTCGAGCAATTTATCAAGCTCAAGGACGTCGACCGCATCGAGGCCACGGATCGCCCGGTCATCAATGCCGTCGAATACCTGCTGCATTATGCTTTTGAGCAGCGGGCCAGCGATATTCACCTCGAGCCGAAGCGCGACAAGACCCTGGTGCGCCTTCGCATCGATGGAGTACTGCACAATATTTATCAATTTCCCCGGGCCATCCACGCCGCATTGGTCAGCCGCATTAAGATGCTGGCTCGGATGGATATCGCTGAGAAGCGAAAGCCGCAGGACGGTCGCATCAAGACCGAACGGGCCGGCCGGGAGGTGGAACTCAGGGTCTCCACATTGCCCGTGGCCTTTGGCGAAAAAGCGGTGATCCGGATCTTCGATCCCCAGGATTTGATTCAGGCTCTCGATAATATCGGCTTTTTCGGCGACGACTTAAAGACCTGGCGAAAATTTATCAGCCGGCCCCACGGCATGATCCTGGTCACCGGGCCGACAGGTAGCGGAAAGACGACGACTCTATACTCCACGCTGCGCGATCGGGCCGGTCCCCACGTCAATATCACCACCGTCGAAGATCCGATCGAGATGATTTACCAGGAGTTTAATCAGGTCCTGGTTCAGCGGCGGATCGACGTCACTTTTGCCACAGCGCTGCGCTCGATACTGCGTCAGGATCCGGATATCGTCATGATCGGTGAGATCCGCGACCATGAGACGGCCTCGATGGCCACCCAGGCGGCGCTGACGGGACACCAGGTCTTTTCGACGCTCCATACCAACGATACCTCCTCGGCAGTCTCGCGGATGCTCGACATGGAGGTAGAGCCCTTTTTGCTGTCCTCGACGTTGGTCGGCGTGATGGCCCAGCGGCTTTTGCGCACCATCTGCTCGAAGTGCAAGACCAGAGTCGAGCTGACGCCGGAGCAGGTGGCCCTGTTGGATATCAAATTGCCGCCGCGCTCCGGGCAGTCGCTGCCGGTGTATTACGGAGAGGGCTGTGTGCGCTGCCGGGGCACCGGCTATTACGGTCGCACGGCGATCTTTGAGTTGCTCGAGATCGACGACGTGATCCGCCAGCTTATCGCCGATGCGGTCCCGGCCCCACAGATCCGCAAGGCGGCCCGGGCCAATGGCATGATGTCGCTGCGCGAGTCGGCCATCAAGAAGATGGCCCAGGGCGTGACGACCTTTGAAGAAGTCATCACCGTCGTCTCCGATTCCTAACGGATGGTGTGTCGTGAAACGGATTCTTTATATCGCCGCCGGATCGACGGCCGCATTGATCGTGGCGGCCATGCTTGTCTCGGCATGGCTGTGGCCGGTGATCGACGCTGTGGAGACGGGCGCAACGCCTGAATATCCGCAGATCCAACCCCACTACTACTCCACCGAGCCGGAGCGGATCTACGAGGAAACGCTGGCCAGTGTGGAGGCGATGCCCCGGTGGTCGGTGGTCGATGCCGAGTCGTCGTCATTGCAGATCGAGGCCACTCGTAGCGCTGCATTATGGGGCGTCGACGAGGTAACGATCCGCGTGGAGCCGGTCACGGAATTCGTCTCTCATATTCATGTCCGCAGCGAGTCTTCTTCGGGATGGAGTCCCACCGATTTTGGGCGCAACGCCCGCAATATTCGGGCGTTATTCGCCGATCTCGACCAGCGGTTGGGGGCCGTCAAATTCGACCCTCAGCAATCTGAGGATGATCGCGAAGAAGAAAGCGACGAACAGCCGACAGTCTCCGATGTGGGAGAAGGTTGACCGATCTTGGGAAAGCCGTACTCCGATCCAGGGGTGAAGCTAAATCAGCACTATCGCTGAGTCTCAGTGCGCTGTGATTCGTTTCGACAGCCCTTCCCAAAGCTGAGAGCAAAGTTTCGGGGAAAAATTTGCCTTTTTCGCCCTGTGGCACGAAATTTGAAGTAACCTCTTGGTGGAGAGTGAGAATCGAATCACCTGACGATGTGTCGAGAGCCGATCCGATGAATGAGGCAGAGACAACAGCTCGGCGCCGACAGGCGAGACGTCGACGGACGACGGCGGCGCTAATTGCCTCGGCAATTTCTGTGATCCCGATCACCGCCTGGGCAACCCCCACCTCTGGAGAACCGTCGGTGGCGATGTATACCGCCGTCGGCCTCGGCGCCGTGATCGTCGTTGCACTTTTGCTCGGTCTGGCATTGCAACTGGCTCATTCCTTTCGCCTCATCGGCGGTGGCCGGCGGGTGCGACTGGCTCGCCAGTTGCGGGTTGGCTTCGGTGGCACCTTCTTGCTCGCCGCCGTCACTCCTTACGTGGCGCTTAATTTCTCGCCAGCTACATTGGTGCCCTTTTTAGCCGGAGCCGGGCTTGTGATCACCGCCTGGGTCTGGGGAGCATCGGGGCATTCGGACTTCGACTCCGAGATCTCACCGCCGTCGGAAGCATAATAACTCCGATTCCCCGTTTGACCGGCTGGAAACGGCGCCGTATCGTAACTCCGCGGTCTTTCGTTTCTCGCCAAAAAAGCCACATGAGACGAGCGTCATGGGAGCAGAAAATCAGGGGATGGAGCTTATTGCTCGTCACCACCATCGCCGTGGTGCTCGCCGGTTGTCCGTCCTGCGAAGACGTGCCCGGCGATGAGGGCGACGCCTTTGTGGTGTTGATGGACGCCTCACCGGCTGGGTTGGATCCTCGCTTTGCCACCACTGACGCCAGTGCGAAATTGGTCGGCCTGCTCCACGAGGGGCTGATCACCATGGATACCGCTGACGGGACGATGGAGTATCGGCTGGCGAAGAGAATCGAACAGACCAGTCCCACGCGATACGAAATAGAGCTTCGCGACGACGCCTTATTTCACGACGGCACGCCGGTGACCGCCGACGATGTGGAATATACCTTTATGACCCTCGACGAGGTGGGATCGCCGTTTGCCGGCACCGGGAATCGAATCGAAGAATTCGAACTCTTCGACGATCACCATTTTGCGATCACCATCACAGAGCCCCATGCCCCCTTTGAAGTCGATCTGGGAATGGGCATTTTGCCGCGACATATCTGCGAGGGTCACGACAGTTGCCCGGGCGATCCCGTCGGTGCCGGACCATTTCAATTTGAGAAGCGCGACGGCGAATTGCACGTCGAGTTTCGCCGCTTTGAGAACTATTTCGATGGAAGTCCGTCTATCGAGCGCCTGGTCTTTCGCGTTATTCGCGATGATAATGCGCGGATACTCGCCCTTCTGGGAAATACCGCCGATCTGGTGCAAAACGCCGTCTCGCCGCTGATGATGCCCGTCGTGGAGGACGCTGAGGGATTCGAAATCCAGTCCTCGCCCTCATTTGGCTATAGCTATCTGGGGCTCAATCTGGAGCATCCGATCTTGAGCGACGTAAAAGTACGTCAGGCCCTCGCCCACGCCATCGATCGCGAGCAGATTGTCGAATATAAATTCCGGGGCACCGCCAGGCATTCGACGGGGATTTTAGTTCCCGAACACTGGGCCTATGAGGGCGATGTGGAGCAATTTGAATACGATCCAGAGCGTGCGCGCGAGCTTTTGGACGAGGCGGGCTATACCGCCGGCGACGGCGACTATCGCTTTGAATTGGAGTTTAAGGTCTCGGCAAATAATTTTCGGCGCTCTCTGGCTCACCTGATCGCTCAGCAGCTCGGCGAGGTGGGAATTTACGTGCGAGTGCGCGCCTATGAATGGGGGACGTTTTTTGCCGATGTGCAAAGTCGCAATTTCGAGCTCACCACCTTGACCTGGCCCTCGGTGCTGGAGCCGAATCTGATGCGCTGGATCTTTCACTCCGACAATGTGCCCGGCGCAGATGCCAGGGCCGCCGGCGCCAATCGCGGGGCCTATCGAAACGATGAGGTCGACGAATTGCTCGACCGTGGAAAACGGGAAACCGACCGGGAGAAGCGAAAAAAGATCTACGCCGAAGTCCAACAGATTTTGGCCCGCGAATTGCCCTATATCTCATTGTGGCACCAGGATAATGTCGCCGTGCTGCGCGAAGGAACACAGGGCTATTATACAACGCCCAATGCTCGCTACGACAGTCTTCGCAGTGTTGTCCCCGCCCCTCGTCCACAATGACATCGGCCATGGCAGAATCGAATAAACAGCCGTCTCTGGGCCGCGATATCGTGGTGGTGGCCGTCGTGGCCATTATCGCTTTGATGTTGGGGGTAAATCTCTTTGTACTCTTCGATGACAGCGAGCAGGGAGTCGCCCTTTTTGACAGTAGTCCGGGGGCGGCCATCGTCGGTGAGCAGGCGCCCGATTTCGAGCTTCCCGTCTTTGGCGAGGAAAAAATCGTGACCCTTGAGAAATATCGAGGGCGAGTTGTGGTTTTGGACTTCTGGGCGACGTGGTGTCCTCCGTGCCGAGATCAGATGCCGGAGTTGCAGACTGTGTCGACCGATCCGTCTCTGGCCGACGATGTGGTGATATTGTCTATCAACACCGACCGCGACGAGACTGAGCGAGACGAGAAAGTGGCACAATTTCTCGACGACGTAGACGTCACATTGCCGACGCTGATGGATACCGGGGCAGTACAGAGTGCCTATCAGGTGGGAACCATTCCCACCCTGGTGGTGATAGACCCGCAAGGGGAGGTCGATACGTTCAGTCCCGGGGTGCATGACGCCGATGAATTACACCGTCTCATTGAGCGGGCTTTGTAACGAAGGTTGACATGGGGGCCGTGAGCACTCAAAAAGGGCGCTCGCAGCACAGAGGACCGAAGACAGTGGACAAACGACAGACACCGACTGATCGGATGAGTTATCGCCTATCTTGGCTGCAGATCCGTTGTCGGATAAACTGGTCGCCATCGACAGCAAATTATGGACCCATGGAGTCCAACGAATGGGTGAACAAGAAGTAAAAGGGATGGTCGGTGGCGAGGAATTGCGCCACTTTATGCGCCATCTATTGCGAGATCTCCACGCTTTAGAGCGGATGCTCGACGAAGGGATGATCGAATCCGACGTCCGACGTATCGGCGCTGAGCAGGAGCTCTTTTTGCTCGATTCCAGCTTCCGGCCGGCGCCGCTGGCGTTGCGAATGCTGGACAAGATCGAGGATCGTCGATTCACCACGGAATTGGCGATCTTCAATCTGGAGTATAATCTCGATCCCTTGCTATACGGCCAGGACTGTCTGGGGAAGATGGAAAAATCCATCGTCGATCTCTATGAGCAGGCCCGTCAGGCGGCAGCCGCCGAAGACGGCCACGTCATGCTCACCGGGATCTTGCCCACCTTGCAGAAATCCGATCTGGGCATGGATAGCATGACTCCCATGCCCCGGTATCGAGCGCTCAATGATGCGCTGAATCGGCTGCGGGGCAGCGATTACGAATTTTATATCAAGGGCGCCGACGAGTTTATCGTCAAACACGACTCGGTGATGCTCGAGGCGTGCAATACCTCATTTCAGGTCCACTTTCAGGCCGGCCCCGACGAATTCGCCGATCTGTATAACGTCGCCCAGGCCGTGGCCGGCCCGGTCGTGGCCGTGGCCTGCAATAGTCCGCTGCTCTTCGGAAAGCGGCTGTGGCACGAAACGCGGATTGCCCTGTTGGAGCAATCGATCGACACCCGGCCGACGCGCCATCATCTGCGCGAGAATAACCCCCGGGTGACCTTTGGAAATGCCTGGCTCAACGAGTCGGTGCTCGAGATTTTCCGCGAGGATATCGCCCGGTTTCGCCTCCTATTTGCCACCGAGATCGACGAGGATCCCTTCGAGGTCATTGAGGAGGGCGGCATCCCCAATCTCAAGGCTCTGCGGCTTCACAACGGGACCATCTACCGCTGGAATAGGCCCTGCTACGGAATTCTCGACGGAAAGCCGCACCTGCGCATTGAAAACCGCGTATTGCCTGCGGGCCCGACGCCGGCCGACGAGGTGGCCAACGCCGCCTTCTGGTTCGGTCTGATGGCCGGTACCGCCAAAGCCTATCCCGATATTCGAAACCGGATGGATTTCGACGAGGCGAAAAATAACTTCTTCGCCTCCGCCCGGCACGGATTGGATGCGCCTATGAGCTGGGTCGACGGCGAGAGCGGAACGGCCCGCGAGGTCATCGAGTCCACGCTGATCCCCCTGGCCCGAGAAGGGCTGGAATCCGGCGATATCGACACCGGCGATATCGATCGCTACCTGGGTATTATCGAGGAGAGGGTCAAGCGCCGGCGCACCGGTTCAATCTGGCTTTTGGACTCGTTTAACCAGTTGAGCGACAGCCTTCCGGTCAGTGAAAAATTAAGCGCACTGACGGCGGCCGCCGTCAAGCGTCAGGTGGAGAATACGCCGGTCCACGAGTGGACGCCGGCCACCGCCGAGGAGCGAACGAGCTGGCGCGATAATTATCTGCGCGTCGAGCAATATATGAGCACCGACCTGATCACGGTCAACGAGGACGAATTGATCGACCTGGTGGCCAGCGTCATGGATTGGCAGCACCTGCGCCACGTCCCCGTCGAGGACAACGAACATCGGTTGGTGGGATTGGTCACCCGGCGCACGATGATGCGCACCCTGGCGAGCGGAAAATTCCGAGAGGACGAACCGGTGCCGGTCTCCTCGATTATGCTCGAAGATGTGATCACGGTCACCCCGGAGACCCGCAGTCTGGACGCCATAGAGTTGATGCGACAAGAGCAGATCTCCTGTCTGCCCGTGATTCAGGACGAGCGCCTGGTGGGGATTATCACGGACCGCGATTTCATGGAGATCGCCCGGGAATTGCTCGAGGGGCGGCTCCGGGGCAGCGACGGCGAAGGCGAAGACGACGCCGGAGACGGTGAGTGATTTTTCAATTATCTTCGTCGGATTCGACGTCGACGTGATGTCGTACGTCTTGCCATTTAGCGATGGAGTCGTCGGGGATAATATCGTCGGTATCGACGATCATCCCGCCGATCCCTGCCTCAATAAGATCTTCCCAGTGGGGAATATTCGACTCCTCGGCGTGGTCCCAGGGCAGTTGCCAGACGCCTCGACGGGCTGATTCGTGGACCTGTTCCGGGGTCAGGTTTGAGGCGTTGATGCACATCATCTCTAAGCCGTGTTCTTCGGCCTCCTCGATCATGGCCATCACCGACTCCGGATCGCTGGGATAACCTTTGATTCCGCCCCGGATTTCTCGCTCCGCAAGGAGTTGTGCCGACGCCTCGTCAATGTCGTATAACATGACGACGGCCCGGTCGGCGGCGTCGGCCTCCTCGATGGCCTCTACGTTGTGTTCGACCACATCATAGAGCTCTTCGCTCGTGGTTCCCGAGCTGGCCTTCAGGTCGATATAAATCGACGAAAACTCAAATTCCAGAAGATCTTCGAGGGTGCCGATGCGCCGATCGCCGGATAGCCGGCAGTCGCGCAATTCATCGAGGGTACTATCACTTGCGTTGCCGCAATTGCCGCCGAGTTGGTCGTGGTGGGCGGCGATGAGTTCGCCGTCTTGACTCATGACGAAGTCGACTTCCACGAATTTTAGGCCCTGCTCGTAGGCGGCCTCGAAGGCGTCGAGAGAATTGCCGGCCACGAACGGGTCGGTGGCATTGGCGCGCATCAGGACAACCTCGAATTCCTCGGGGAACCACTCCCAATTTGGGACGAGATCGGTATCGATTGGATCTGTGGGATCCGTCGTATTAGCGTCGCTGATCTCGCCATTCGTCTCACAGCCAACCAATAAGCCGAGGGAGAAAAAAATCACCATCAATTGCTTCACATTCACTCCATCAGGGCGTCCAGGTGATAAAAGTCGGGGTCCATACCCCGTTTTTCATAATAGCTTTGAAGGGCGTTGAGACGCTGTCGAAATCGCTCGGGATCTGACTTCGAAAGATCGTTTAACTCCCCAGGGTCTTCTGCCAGATCATATAGCTCGGCGACCCCTTTCGACGGGAAAAGTAGCAGTTTTTCGGTGTCCTCGACAAAGGCGACGCCGAAATAATCGCGGGTATCGTCGGGGATATTCTCTACATAAACCGGCGTATTCGGTGGGTCTTCACCGTCGACGATGGCCCCGCTTAAATCGTCGCCGCACATCGCCTCCG
>SKQC01000030.1 GCA_007119175.1 Myxococcales bacterium
ATTTGAGTGAGGTTCGCTTTCCGCCGCTCGATCTAAAAAAGGCGCTCCCCCAGCAGTTGATGATCCTGCAGGCCACGCTGCAATTGGCCGATTCCATCGAGAAATTGCCGAATGAGAGCACCGGGATTTTACTCGGTATGCAATGCGACGCCGAAATCGCGCGCTATCTCGTTCGCTGGCGGCTTGGCCAGGAGTTAAATGACGACGACGGCGACCACAGAGATGGGCTGATTGAGGCTCTAGACGCCGCCGGTGTGCTGGGGACGATGCCGAATCTGGTGACCAATCGGCTCAATAGCCAATTCGATCTCCGTGGCGCGAGTTTGACCATCTCCGGCGAGGAATTGTCGGGGATGACCGCTCTCGATCTCGCCTGCACGGCCCTTCGAAACGATGAGCTCGACGCCGCCGTCGTGGGCGCCGTGGACTTAAGCTGTGAGCCCGTGCACCGCGCGGCAGTCGCCGCCGTGCTCGGCAAGGAGCGCCAGATCCCGGGCGACGCCGCCGTGGCGATGGTCGTAAAACGCCTCGACGACGCCCGTCGAGATGGCGATGAGATTTATGCCGTCCTGCCGGCGCCAGATAAATCGGAAGATGGTGAAAATTGGCGGGTTCCCGACCTGAGTGAACAATTCGGCCATGCCCACGCCGCCTCCGGGCTGTTGCGGGTGGCGGCGGCCGTGGAGGCCGCATCGCGACGGGCGTTGCCGGCAAAGGCACAACAGCCACCGGTGCCCTGGCTTCCCGATCACGGGCGGCGCCGCGCATCGGTGTCGATGAAGACCGTCATGGGCGATAAGTCGACGACGATTGTGGACGCCCCGGACGGCTCGCCGGTGGAGCGCTTTTTCGACGCCAACCCGCCGGTGATGCGGGTTTATAGCGGCTCCAGTCGCGCCACCCTGCGACGAGCTGTGGAGAGCGGCGACGAATCCGACACCGGGCCGATTCGCCTCGTCATCGTCGCCGCCGACGAAGAGCAGCGAAAGGTGCGCCGACGAGTGGCCCTGCAGGGTATCGCCGAATTGGAGGAACCAAAATCCTTCGTCAAGTTGGGCCGCGGGGTATATCTGGGCGACGGAACCCTTGAGGGGGAGACGGCCTTCGTATTTACCGGCCCGGCCGGTTCTTATAATGGGATGGGCCGCGATCTGGTGCTCGCTCTTCCCGAGTTGGCCGACGGGTTTGCGCGGCGCTGCCGGGCCGTCGATCGCGCGGCGGGATGGATCTATCGACCGCCCACCGACGAGGAGCCGGGGCCGGGCAAAAAGCTGTGGGGCGCCTCGTTTTTATGCCAGGTCCACGCCCAACTCAGCCGCGATATGCTGGGAATCGATGCCGAGGCAGCGATCGGGTTTTGTGCCGGCGAGACGAACGCATTATTCGCCATGGGCGCCTGGAATGACTTCGACGGCCTCTACGAGGACCTCGAGGCTGAAGGCATCTTCAACCGCCGGCTCGGCGGCGAATTTACCACCGTCCGCGACGCCTGGGAGTTGGGCGATGACGCCGACGTTCAATGGCAGGTCTGGCGGCTTCTGGCGCCGATGGAGGTCGTCGAAGAAGCGGTCGACACGGAGGATCAAGCCTATATCACCATCGTCAACGCCCCGGGCGATTGCGTCGTCGGCGGCGCCGCCAGTGCCTGCGCCAGAGTTATCGAGAAGGTGGGCAAAAAACGCGCCCGCCCTCTGGGCTATAATATCGCCATGCACTGCGAGGCGACGCGGCCCGTCGAAGAATTGTGGCATGATATGCACCACCGCCCCACGGAGCCGGTGCCGGGGGTGCGTTTTTATACCCATTCCACCCTCGATCACTACGAGGTGGACGCCGACAAGGTCGCCGACGCATTGGTCGGTCAGGCGATGGGGCGCGTCGATTTTCCTAAACTGATCGACCGGGCCTACGACGACGGAGTGCGCGTCTTTATCGAGCACGGACCGCGGGCCGGTTGCACTCGCTGGATCGGTCGAATTCTGGGCGAGCGAGAGCACCTGGCCGTGTCTTTAGATCGCACCGGGCGCGACTCGCTGACCCAGGTCGTCGACGCCACCGCTCAATTATGCGCCGCCGGGATCGACGTCGACCACCGGCGATTGATGCAGCGGCTCGAGGGCGGACGTGCACTCAAAGCCAAGGGCGATCGACAGCGAGAAAAGCCGGCGGGGACGCTGAGTTTTCCGGCTCATCTGCCGGCCGTGAAATTGCCCCGAAAAGGTGTTGCGAAAGATGTTTCGCCTGTCGATCGCTCCGGGGCGGGCATGATGAGCATGACCCTGGCGCCGGTATTGCCCTCGACGCTCGTCGAGGCGCCGTCTGTGGCCTTCGACGCGCAGCCACCGGTCAACCACCCTGCCCAGATGAACGGACATGCCGAGCCACCCGTTGAGCGGCCGCAAACGCAGCCGCCGCCGCAGCTACAGACGGTAGAGGGACAGATGGCGGCGATGCACACCGAGTTTCTGCGGGAACGCGCCGCCGCCCATCGCGATTTTATGGCTCAGCAACAGCGGCAGGCACAGTGGTTTTTGGAAATGGTCGGTGGCGGAGAGAGCCGGCCAGCAACGCGAGAGCCTACTCGAGCTCGACGTCCCGCGTCTGTGCCGGAGCAGGATCGGGTTCAAGTGAGTGAACCGATTCAAAAACAGACTCAAAAGCGCGAGCAACACCGAGCTCAGCCCCCGCAACAGACAGGCCCCAGGGGACCACAATTCGACCGCGATGATCTGGAAATCCACGCCTCCGGTGCCATCTCCAAAATCTTCGGCGAAGAATTCGCCCGCCAGGACGCCTATCCGCGCCAGGTGCGGATGCCCGAGCCCCCGCTACTGCTGGTCGACCGGGTCACCGGGATCGATGCCGAGCCGGGGGCGATGGAAAATAAAGGCGTGATCTGGACGGAGACCGACGTGGCCGACGACGCGTGGTTTTTACACCGAGGACGAATGCCCGTCGGGATCACCGTGGAGGCCGGCCAGGCGGATTTGATGTTGATCTCCTGGATGGGCGCCGATTTTAAAAATCGCGGCGAGCGGGTCTACCGGCTTCTGGGATGTGAACTCACCTTTCACGGCGAGCTGCCGAAGCCTGGCGATACGCTGGAATATGAGATTCATATCGACGAGCACGCCCGCCAGGGCGAGGTTCGGATCTTCTTTTTCCACTACGATTGCATCATCGACGGAGAGGTGCGGCTGAGCATGCGAAATGGTCAGGCCGGCTTTTTCAGCGACGAAGAGCTGGCAAATTCTGAGGGCGTATTGTGGAAACCAGAAGATATCGAGGCGCCGTCGAGCCCGCCGGTGGATCCCCCGGTGACGCCGCGGCAAACGTCTTTCGATAAAGACGCCGTGCGGGCCTTTTCCGACGGGCGTGTGCTCGATTGTTTTGGCCCGGGCTTTGAACGCGCGGCGACCCATACGTCGACGCCGTCGATTCAGACAGAGGAGATGCTCTTTTTGGACGCCGTCGAGGCATTCGACCCCGGCGGCGGGCCCCATGGGCGCGGGTATCTAAAAGCGGTGCAAAATATCACGCCGGAGACCTGGTTTTTCGGCGGTCATTTCAAAAACGATCCCTGCATGCCCGGCACCTTGATGCTCGAGGGCTGCACCCAGGCGATGTCCTTTTATCTGGCCGGGCTCGGCTACACGCTGGAGCGCGACGGATGGCGCTTTGAGCCGGTATCTGAACAGCCCTGTGCGATGCGCTGCCGCGGCCAGGTGACGCCCTCGTCGAAACAGGTGGTCTACGAGCTCTTCGTGCGCGAAATCGAGGACGGACAGCAGCCTGTACTCTATGCAGATCTGCTGTGTACGGTTGATGGACTCAAGGCATTTCACTGCGAGCGGCTGGGACTTCGCCTCGTTCCCGACTGGCCGCTTCAGTGGCATCCGGAGTGGATCGACGAGGAAGTGGCGAAAAATGAAAATACGGGCCGCCCCGTGGCGACCGTCGACGGGTTTTCCTTCGATCAGGCTGCCCTGATGGCCTGCACGCTCGGACGCCCGTCGAAGGCCTTCGGGCCGATGTACCGACCCTTCGACGGAGCTAAAAGAGCTCCCAGGCTTCCCAATCCGCCCTATTTATTTATGTCGCGAATTGCCGAGGTCGACGCCGATCAGGGTGCGATGGAGCAGGGCTCGCGGGTGGTCGCCGAATACGACGTGCCCGGCGATGGCTGGTATTTTGAGGCCGGCAATTCCGGGGCGATGCCCTTTTGCGCATTGATGGAGGTCGGCCTGCAGCCCTGTGGCTGGCTGGCGAGTTATGTGGGCTGTGCGCTGAGCGCCGACGAGGAGCTATTTTTCAGAAATCTCGATGGCACGGGCACCGTCTTTGGCGAGGTCACGCCGGAGACGTCGCTTTTGCGGACGGAATCGACCTTAAAATCGATCAGTCGATCCGGCTCGATGATCATCGTCGGCTTTGAGGTCGATGTATTCGGCGACGGCGAGCCCGTTTTCTCGATGGAGACCGTATTCGGGTTTTTCCCGGCGGAAGCCCTGGCTCGGCAGGACGGACTCGCGACGAGCGATGAGATGCGCGAGCGACTCGGCAGGGATTGCGACGAGACGCTGGACGCCTCGATAGACGGGCTGGCTGACTCGCTGGCACTATTCGATCGGATCACCGGCTGGTGGCCCGAGGGCGGCGAGGAGGGTCTGGGCCGGATTCGCTCCGAGCAGGATGTCGATCCGGCGTCCTGGTATTTTCGCTCCCATTTTTTCCAGGATCCCGTCCAGCCCGGGTCATTGGGCGTAGAGGGCATGCTGCAACTTCTGCAGGTCTATATGCGCGCCGCCGGAATGGATGAGGGCATAGCAAATCCGCGCTTCGAGCCGGTGCTCACCGATCGGCCGACGACGTGGAAATACCGCGGTCAGGTGGTGCCGGAGAATAAATGCGTGACGCTCGATATGGAGATCACCGAGCGCTCTGCTCCAGGTGCGGATAAGCCCTACGCGGTGGCCACGGCGTCGCTGTGGGCCGACGGCACCAGAATCTACGAGGTTACGGATCTGGGGATGCGAATCAGCGATGATCCGGGCCCGTCGCGGCAGACGCTGATGCTCGACCCCGAGGTCGATACCTGGCTAAGAGATCATCGACCGACGTTTACGCGCCCGGCCCTGCCCATGATGAGCATCGCCGATTGCCTTGCCGAGGCGGCGGCGACGCGGGGAGAAGGCCCGGTGGTGGAGCTACGCGACGTTCATCTGCGCGGCTGGGCGGTGGTCGACGGGCCGACGGAGTTGGTCATGACGGCGTCCAAAAATGACGGTTTGTTTGAGGTCGGATTGTCGTCGCCGGATAAAGAGATCGCCCGCGGAGTTGCGCGCTGTGCCACGACATGGCCCGAGCCGCCGGAGGCGATATCTGAGCTTTCGTCGCCACAGCCGATGGATGACCCTTATGAGAGCGGCGCCATCTTTCACGGACCGGCGTTTCAGTTGTTGAAATCCGGCGAGATGGGCAAAAGCGGCTCCCGGGCCGTCCTCGATGCCGGGGCCGGTGCGGTTCCGGTCGGTCAGATCCATCCGGCGCTGCTCGACGCGGCGCTCCACGTCATTCCCCACGACGAGCTTCGGCGCTGGTCCGACGAGGTTCCCGACGACACGGTGGCCTATCCGCATCGCATCGATCACCTGACCTTTCACGGGCCGACGCCGACCGACGGCGAGGTCCGTGTGGAGACGCGGCTTGTCGACTTTGCCGGCAGCGAGCGATTCCCCATATTTCATATCCAATTTCTGACAGATGACGGCGTCTGGGCCGATATGCAGCTCGTGGAGCTATTATTCCCGAAGGGACGCATCGCCCAGGGCGAACCCGGGCCACGCCGCGCATTTTTACGCGACGCCCAATTCGTCGCGGGTTTCGGCGTCTCCCACTTTGAGGACGGCAAAACACGCCTGTCGGTCCCCGAATTTCGCAAAAACGACTGGTTCGAGGGCACCATCGCCACCATCTACAAAGTGGACGGAGATCTCGTGGAGATGACCCGCCAGGTGGCCATCAAAGATCACCTCGCCCAGCGCCTAAAGGTCCACCCCTCGCAGATCGACGTCCACGGCACCTCGGCAACCTGCTCAAAGCGCCCCGAAGAGCGCTTCGAGGTGACCGTCAGGGAGGAGGGGCCGATGGAGTTTGTGGTCACCGATCCCGAAAGTTCGGAAGCCAGAACGTGACCCCCTGCGACCAAAGGGAGCTGGGGGATCGGAGACACCAGACCGTCAAAGCCCACCCGCGGAAATCTCGGAGGTACGGAAGCTGGGGGATTATAGAGGACAACTCACGCCGGTGCCGCCGATGCCGCAATAACCGCCGGGGTTTTTGGCGAGATATTGCTGGTGATTCGACTCGGCATAATAAAACTCCGGCGCCTCTTCGATCTCGGTGGTAATTTCGCCCACGTCGGCTTCATCGAGGCGGCGCTGATAGGCGTCCCGGGAGCGGCGGGCGGCCTGAAGTTGCTCCTCGTTATAGCAATAGATGCCCGAGCGGTATTGAGTTCCCACATCGGCGCCCTGGCGCATGCCCTGCGTGGGGTCGTGGTTTTCCCAGAAGACGCGCAGCAATTCGTCGTAGCTTATCTGGTCGGGATAAAAGACGATGCGGACGACCTCGGTGTGGCCCGTTTTTCCGGAGCAGACCTCGCGGTAGGTCGGATTCGGCGTAAACCCCGCCG
>SKQC01000229.1 GCA_007119175.1 Myxococcales bacterium
GTCTGGGGTCCGCGGGCAGCCTGCCCGCTTCGGCTAGTTTCGCTTATGCGGCCTGGCAGGCCGCGGACCCCAATCCCCTTCGACCACTGCTGCTTCTTGGCGGCCTGGCAGGACGCCAATGTCTGGGGTCCGCGGGCAGCCTGCCCGCATCGCCGTCTGGGGTCCGCGGGCAGCCTGCCCGCTTCGCCGTCTGGGGTCCGCGGGCAGCCTGCCCGCATCGCCGTCTGGGGTCCGCGGGCAGCCTGCCCGCTTCGCCGTCTGGGGTCCGCGGGCAGCCTGCCCGCCAATGAGAAGCGCAGCGCACTCATGATCGTACGCAAAACTGCCTCCCGATCTGTCGATAACAACCACGGGGGCCAGTCTCACCCACAAACCATCGACAAATCACCGACCCTGGAGGTCCCAAATGACGACAACGGAATTCCGCGGCTGGTACGACCGCGGCTATCTACCGCACTTCGACACCGACAAATATCCCCAGATGCTCACCTACCGACTCGCCGACTCACTCCCTCGCCAGGCCGTCCAGCAGATCCTGCGCGAGACCGACGATGATCCAGAGCGACGGGCCCGCTTTGAGAAACTCCTCGATAACGGTCACGGCTCATGTGTTCTGAAGCAGCGCGGTTGCGCCGAGATAGTCATCGAGAACCTCAACTTTCACGACGGCTCTCTATATCGACTCCTCGACTGGGTGGTCATGCCGAACCACGTCCACGCACTCTACGACCGACCGACCGTGTCCATGGATCAGCTCGTGGGCAGTTGGAAGTCGTATACGTCGAATCAGATCAAGAAACGGCTCGGGACCTTCGGTGATGGAGAAAGACTGTGGAAGGCCGGCTTTCACGACCGCTACGTCCGGGACGAGCATCATCTGTGCAATATGCAGGGTTATCTCTTCTTCAATCCCGTGAAGGCGGGATTGGTGGACAACCCCTTCGACTGGCCCTTTTCGAGCGTCCACGACCATGGGGAGCACCGCGATTCCATCGAGCGATGGTGGCGGCGGTGGAAGGAGCGTTTTTGGGAGGCTCGACAATCGCGGAAATAGTCGTCGGGTGACCGGGGTCCCGCGGGCAGCCTGCCCGCATCGCCTAGTTTCGCTTATGCGGCCTGGCAGGCCGCGGACCCCAATCCTGTTTGACCACTGCTGCTTCTTGGCGGGCTGCCTGCCCGCATCGCCGTCTGGGGTCCGCGGGCAGCCTGCCCGCTTCGGCTACCTTCGCTTATGCGGCCTGGCAGGCCGCGGACCCCAATACCCTTCGACCGCCGCTGCTTTTAGGCGGCCTGGCAGGACGCCAATGTCTGGGGTCCGCGGGCAGCCTGCCCGCTTCGGCTAGTTTCGCTTATGCGGCCTGGCAGGCCGCGGACCCCAATCCCCTTCCACCGCCGCTGCTTTTAGGCGGCCTGGCAGGACGCCAATGTCTGGGGTCCGCGGGCCCCAATCCGCATCCCGGATCTTCTCCTTTGCCTCGACGACGATCATTGATGAGTCGTTTTTCAACCAGACCGGGCGAATATCACCGGTCTTCGTCGGAGTTATTCTTGGCTTTGAGGTAATAAAATCCGCCGGCGTGACACAGCAGCATGGCGACGACGAAGGCCGCCGTCGCCCACTGCATCCCGGCTCCAAAGATCAGAAGCGCCGCGAATAATCCGGCTCCCGCAAAACACCCGACGGCGATGTGAATGATGTGTTCGGACTCCATTGCTTACTCCACATATCGGTCGGGATTTTCACGCAATACTCGTCTCAACCTCACGCCATCTTCGCTCCGATATCACCGGAGACTCGCACCGCTTCTCAGTGGTCATGCTCCGGTTCTGGCTCCTCGCCCATCATGTGCATCATCGGGCACCGGCCTTGATCCTCCATCATCTGTATGTGCTGCTCCATCATCTGATAGAGATCGTCGACCTGTCCGGCGTCGTCCGGGATAAACTTCACGCGCATCCCGTCTTCGATCTCTTCGGTTACGACCGTCACGTCAGACATTAGTTGCATCATCTGTCGGTGCATCTGACGTTGCTCTTCGCTCATCTCGTCGTGCATTCGACCACGCCGTCTCTGGCCATCGTCACCACGACGGTGCCTCGGACCGTGGTGCATTTGGCCATCTCCGCCGTGCATTTTGTCGTGTCTCTCAGCCATCTTTTCGACGCGCCGACGAAGCTCGTCGACATCGCCTGTCGTTGTGAACTCCATCGCCACCGCGTCGTCGAGTTCGACGAGTTGTCGGGTGGTGTCCTCGACCTTCATCGGGCACATCTGCTCCATCATCTTGTGCTTGTCCGCAGGCTCCTCGGCCTCGTCTTGCTGGTCTTCGGGATGATGAGCCGCGTGGTCGTCGGCCTCGGCCTGACTGGTCGAGGTGCAGGCGGCCAGACCGATGAGAAGAACCACGGAGAGCAGGGTTGTGATGCCGCGAATTTTCATCGCATTCCTCGTTTGTTCTCAATTTGAGTGAGAGCCCGGTCGCACTAATCGCGCAACGACGCCGACGATCCGGACGTGCGGATGGAATTGGGTATGTGACGCTTCAGAAGCGAGAGTAAACACCTCCAGATCGTGTACAACCGTCGAGCGTTCTCGGTCCGTCGTGTCCGGGCTGCGAATAATGGCGACCTTCGCTCACCCGGCCTGTTGGTTATGTTGGTGGGCAACCGGCTCACCAGTTCCGATGGCCTGCCCCACTGAATCGAGAGAATCCAGATGTCCACATCGACCGAGCGAACGGCTCCTTCGCAATCGACATCGGATCTACCGGACCGCCGAGAGACCGAGCTGGTGAAGCAGCGTTACGACCGAATTGCGCCGGTCTACGACGCGATGGCGTGGTTTGCCGAGCGGTTCCGCTTCTCGAAATGGCGCCCCGAGTTGTGGCAATCCGTCGAGGGGAAGACGATTCTGGAGGTCGGCGTCGGCACCGGTAAAAACTTCGCGTACTACCCGAATAACCTTAATATCACTGCACTGGACATCTCCCCGAAGATGCTCCAGCAGGCGGCGCGCCGCGCCGGGGAATTGAACGTGGACGTGGAGCTCGTCGAGGGCGACGCTCAGGCGCTTCCCTTCGAGGACGACTCCTTCGAGTCGGCGGTGACATCCTTCGTGTTTTGCTCAGTGCCCGATCCCGTTCAGGGGCTGCGGGAGTTGTGCCGGGTGCTGCAACCGGGAGGCCAGTTGCTAATGCTCGAGCACGTGCTCAGCGAAAAACCGGTGATCCACACCCTGATGAAATGGTTCGACTTTGTGCCGTACCGAGTCTGGGGCGCTCATATCAATCGTCAGACCGTGGAAAACGTCCGAATAGCCGGCTTTGAGCCGGTCGAAGACACCGACCTGTCACTCGATATCATCAAGCGTATCGAGGCGCGAGCGTAGCAGCATAGCTTGCCGGCAGGGGTTCAATACCGAAGCCCCGCCGGCCGCCGAGAAGTGGGAATAACGTCGTGGATGCACCGGCAGTGATTGGATTGGAACTCGGGGACGAAGACACCCTTGCGCCGATGTGCCCACTTTTGATTGCCCAAGTATTCACGGTGAAAGTCCATGGCGCGATTTCGCAAGATCTGGTGAAACCAGGCCTCGAGGCGTCTTTTGTCATTCAGGTCATCGAGAGCGTCGAAGGCACTTGCCAACGCCTCGTGAAGAATGTCTTCGCAGATGAGGTCATCCGTGGTGTTCATGTGGAGGCGGCTCCGGCTCGTCGACCTGGTCTGGAGCGTCCGGGATATCGATGCCGTCGCGCTGTAACTCTTCATCGGTGGCCGGACGCGCCACCGTGTCGTCGGGGTGCTCATACCAGCCCGGATCTTCGTCGCCGACGGCCTGGTCTCGGACTTTTACGACGGTGAACATTCCGCCCATTTCGATGGGACCAAAGGGGCCCGGAGTGGTCTGCATGGCCACCGAATTTTGGGGCATGGGCATCGCCTCGTGGTCATGGTCGTCATGGCCATTGTGGTGGGCCCCGACCATGCCGGCCTCGCCCATATGCATGAACTCCGGGATCAGCGGTTGGATAGCCTCATCTACAGCCCGCGCATCTACCCCTACTGCGGGTGGGTCGGGATGGCCCATCTGATTCATGATGTGGTGGAGCATATGGCAGTGAAACGCCCAATCTCCGGGATTGTCGGCGACAAAGGTGATCTCCCGCACGGCGCCGGTTGGGACAAGCACGGTGGTCTCCGGCCACTGCGCGCTCTCTGGAATGGGGCCGCCCTCGGTGGCGGTGATGTCAAAGACGTGGCCGTGCAGGTGGATGGGGTGATGGCTCATCTGACTGACGTTGATGAGCCGAATGCGGACGCGGTCATCCGTTTGTACCACCAGGGGATCCGTGGCGGGAAAGACCTTGCTATTCATGGTCAAAATATTGAAGTCCACCATCTCCGTTGTGTCGGGCCGGCTTCTGCCGGCTCGGATGGCGAATTCAGACAAGATGATGACGAAGTCACGGTCGATGTCTTCGGGCTGTTGGGGATGGACGACAATAGCGCCCATCAACCCCATGCCGATCTGGGTCATCTCGTCACTGTGGGGGTGGTACATAAAGGTCCCCGGACGAGGCAGGTCGAATTCATACCAGTAGGTCTCGCCGAGCTCGATGATGGGCTGGGTCAAGCCATTGACGCCGTCCATTCCGTTGGGCACTTCGATGCCATGCCAGTGAATGGAGGTGGGAGCAGGCAGATGGTTGGTGACGTAGATGCGAATTCGCTCGCCCGCAAATGCCTCCAGCGTCGGCCCCGGAGTGTGACCATTGAATCCCCACATATGGACATCCAGACCGTCCGTCATGGTGTGCATGACGGGCTCGGCAGTTAGGTGAAAGACGCGCACACCGTCGACCTCGCGGCCGAAGGTGGAAAACCCGTTTGGCGTAACGACCTGGCCGGGGTTGGCATTGGAACGATGGTCGCTGCCACCGGCCCTGGCCTCCCTGCGTTCACCCGGAAAAGAAAGTGAGAGGCCGGCCACGGCGGCCGCCGAAATTTTGAGAAAACCACGTCGATCTACCATCTAAGTCTCCCTTCATATCTGCGTGTGGCCCGCGCTCAGTGCTCTGCGTCGCCGAATGCCTGATCAGCGCCAGATGTGCCGCCGGCCACGAGGTGCTCGTAATCGGCGCTGGCCAACCAGAAGTCGCGCAGCGCTTCGACGTAATCGGCTTCAGCTTCCAGATGAGCCCGGCGCGCATCGAGCAACTCGAAGACGCCGATATTCATGGCGTTATATTGGCGAAGTGACTCCTCGACGACACGCTCTCGAAGGGGAAGAACCTCTTCGCCATAATGCATGGCGAGACTGCGACTCTGCTGGAGACGGCGGGTGACGCGGGCGGAAAAAGTTCGGATCCGATTGATCTGCTGGTCTCGTTGAAAGTCGAGCTGAATCTGTCGCGCCCGGATGGCATCGCGCTCGGCTCCCCGGCGGTCAAAAATTGGGATAGCTACCCCCAGGGTGGGGCCCATTTCAACCTCTCCCTCGCGCCAGTCGGCGATGGCTCCCAGCCGAAGCGCCGGTAGCCAGCCATCCCAGCGGCTTGCCGAGGCCAATGCTCGTTGACGCTGTCCCTCCGATTCCAACTGCTGAAGGAGAGTACTGCGCTCGATCGCCTGGTCTTCCAATTGATGAACAAGGGGAGACTCCTCAGGTGGCTGTGCCAATTGCCCAGGAGTACTCCAGTTACCGTCGACGGGCAGGCCCAACAGCAATGCCAATTTGTCGCGATGGTCTCCGGCGTCCGCCTGGGCTCGAAAGAGCTCCTCGCGAGCCTCGGCAGCGAAGGTGAGAATGCGATAGAGCTCGTCGTCGGCCAGATTTCCGGCGTCGTGGTAAATTTGCGCCGTCTCCGCCGCCGCCTCGGCAGCCTGATTGATCTGCTCCTGGTGCTCCAGAAAATGCCTGGCTGCCACATGGTAAATCCAGGCCCGGCGAACCTCGTCAGCAAAGTCGAGGATGCGACCGGCGGCCTGCACACGGCTTGCCTCTACCCCTTCTCTTGTCGCGCGAATCCGGGCCGCCCGACCCAGCACAGAGGTGAGATCAAACTCCAACGACGCTTCCACCCGGTAGAGCTCTGAGGAGTCGGGACCGTAGATATAAAATTCGGAGTGCAAATCGGGATTGGCAATCGCCGCATCCTGACGCAGCGTCCCCTCTCGAATATCTACCTCAGCGAGGTCGGCCTGAAGGCCGGGATTGTTGAGTAAGGCCACCTCAAGGGCTTGTTTCATTCCGAGCGGATTTGCCAGGAGTTCCTCGAGCTGTCCCCGGCGCTCCTCATCGTCGAGCCAGTCTGTCTGCGCCTCTCCTATCTCGGAAGCCCCCTGCAGATAGGGGTCAAACCCGCGATTCTGGGCCGTCGTCTGCGGCGAACAAGACGCAGCGAGCAACAAGACTGCTAGCAGACAGCGGCCGTATGATCCCATCGCAACTTTGGCGTTTGGAGAAAATTTCGAATTGTTGAGAAGTACTGTGCAAGTTGTTCACCTCGTAAGCGAAGACAAGTGGAAAGGGACTACAGGCCCGCTGCTTTTGGGCGGCCTGGCAGGCCGCGGACCCCAATTACCGGGGCCCGCCAATGTCTGGGGCCCGCCGGCAGCCTGACCGCCAATGTCTGGGGTCCGCCGGCA
>SKQC01000105.1 GCA_007119175.1 Myxococcales bacterium
ATTTTTCGAGACTATAAAGAAGAGGTTTTCGGCGACCGCGAGCCGCTGACCTTTGAAGAACCCCTGTCGGGAATCACGACCGCCACCATCGACCCCACCAGCGGGAAACTAACTCGTGGCGATGGCCTTGAGGAAGTCTTTCTGGTCGGCACGGCACCCACCGAATACGCCCCGGATGATGATGAGGACACCGGCGAGAGCTTCTTCCTCAACCAATTTCAATAAACGCCGCCGCCCCATACTCAGAATAAGACAGCCCGCAGCCAGGGAAAGGCTCCCATCAATTCCAGGGCGGCCAGCAGAATCACGGCAATAAGTAGCCGGCGAATCCAGATCGGCGCCCTGGGCGAGGTGGCGGCAAATCGCGCTCCCATCCAGCCACCCAACGCCTGGCCGATACCCATCACCAGGCCGAGTTCCCAGTGGACCTGGTCGTATACCACGAAAATCACGAGTGCACCGACGGTATACACGAGCACGACGATGAGCTTGATGGCCGTCGCCGCCACCACATCTTTGCCGGCGGACAAGACCAGCGCTGCCAGAAGCAAAATTCCCACCCCGGCCTGCAAAAATCCCCCCCAGGCACCGACGAGAACGAAGATCACCAATTTCGACGGCGTCGGCCGTCCCGAGCCCTCCTCGCTCTTTTCGCGCAACCAGTCACCGGGTCGAAAGATCACCAGAAATAGCATCGCCCACAACACGCCGATGATGATCCACTCCAATGCCTCGGCATCGATTCCAGTGGCCAACCAGGCGCCGAAAAGTGCTCCCACCGCCGCCGCCGCCACGATCCATTTGGTGCCCTCGGGACGCTCCGTTCCGTGGGCCGACATCGTCATTAGCCCCACCCCACTTTGAATCAGGACCCCGATGCGATTCGTCCCATTTGCCACCGGTGCCGGCAGACCAATTGCGATCAGCGCCGCCAGCGCTACCAGAGAGCCGCTGCCGGCAAGCGTATTGATCAGCCCCGCCAGCCATCCGGCGCCCACGACCAGCGCGTACACCTCGGGTCCCAGCTCCACACATGCCTCCGCGGCAACACCACAACAAAAAATTATTTGCGTTTCCCGATCACTCTTCTAAAAACAAGGCTACCGACGGGCTCGACGAGTCGTCTCATCCACCTCGACGAGCTCGCTTCGCATGTAACCTGCGCCACGGACGGCTACCGGGAGAAACCATGCAACGCATTATCTGCCGATTTGATGACGGCTCTACCTTCTTACAACACCTCACCGAGCCTGCCATTGCCGGAGCCACTGGTCGGGGCCTGCATTTTATGCGCGACTGCGCCCTGCCCGCCGACCAGGTGGTGCGGGTGACGATCGTCATCGAGGATAGTGGAGAGTCCCACGACCTCCACATGCACCTCGACGAGAGTAGGCCCACCATCGCCGACAGCGGAAGAGGCGTCTGCTGGCATTACCGGGCCACTCCGGTAAGCGAGGACGCCCCCTGGCTGGAGATGCTGGCCACAAAACACGCCACAGCGCGGCGAATGACAAAATAAAAACCGCGACAAACCACCAAAGCACTTATTTGACAACCCCTAAAGCATCGCTTTAGGGGTTGTTTATATCTGACTGGCAAGACTTCGTTATCGGTCTGCTATTGCTGGCTCATCAGTGATTTTGTCCCACCGTCTATTTTCGAAAGCTGTGATTTAGCTCTTCTTTGCGAAGCCGCACCGACTCCGGTGTGATCTCCACAAATTCATCGCCCTCAATAAATTCGATGGCGCGCTCCAGAGTCATCTCCCGGGGAGGACTCAAGATCAGCGAATCATCGCTTCCCGAAGCCCGCACGTTGGTCAATTTTTTGCCCTTGCAGGGATTGACGACCAGATCATTATCTCGCTGATGCAGTCCGATGATCTGACCGCCGTAGACCTCCTCGCCGGGTCCCACGAAAAGCTCGCCCCGCTCCTGCAGATTGTGCAGCGCGTAGGTCGTGGTCACGCCGGCGTCCTTGACCACCAGAACGCCATTTCGATCGTTTTCCAGATCGCCGCGATACGGCGCATAAGAGGCAAATTTGCTGTGCATGATCCCCGTACCGCGGGTATCGGTCAAAAATTCGGAGCGATAGCCGAAGAGCCCCCGCGAGGGGACGCGAAATTCAAGGCGCTGAGAGCCGTCACTATTATTTTGCACGCTGACCAATTCGCCTTTGCGCTCGTTGAGCTTTTGGATGACGCTTCCGGCGTAATCCTGCTCGACCTCGACGATGACATCCTCAACAGGCTCAAGGCGCTGGCCGTTGTCGTCGGTGCGAAAGATCACCTCCGGCTGCGAGACCTGCATCTCGAAGCCCTCGCGGCGCATCTGCTCCAACAAAATCGACAGGTGAAGTTCACCGCGGCCAGAGAGTTTAAATGCCTCAGCGCGCTCCGTGCGGGAGACGCGGAGGGCGACGTTTTGCTCCAATTCTCGGTCGAGTCGGTCCTCGATCTGACGACTGGTCAGGTATTTTCCATCGAGTCCCGAGAAAGGAGAATCGTTGATCATCACGATCATCGACACCGTGGGCTCATCGATCTCGATCATGGGCAGCGGATCGACGGCGTCGACGTCACAGATAGTCTCACCCGGCAAGATGCCCTCGAGGCCGGCGACGGCGACGATATCGCCGGCGCCGATCTCGTCTTGCTCCACACGCTCTAAGCCGTGAAAACCGTATAATTTGCTGATTCTCGCCGTCTGCTCCTCACCATCGCGACGACAGCGCACCGCCTGGTCGCCGACTCGAATAGTGCCGTTAAAGACTCGTCCCACAGCCACGCGTCCGACGTAATTGTCGTACGCCAGCGTGGCTACCTGCATCTGCAGCGGCCCGTCGGGATCGCCCTCGGGGGCCGGTACGTATTCGACGATGGCCTCTAAAAGCGGCGTCAAATCGTTTTGCTCATCCTCCAGCTCATGCATTGCCACGCCCTGCAGTCCCGAGGCATAGACAACTGGAAAGTCGAGCTGCTCGTCGGTGGCATCGAGATCCATAAACAGCTCGAAGACCATATCCAGCACCTCGTGGGGTCGGCCGTGGGGGCGGTCGACTTTATTGATCACCACCACGGGCTCCAATCCGAGCTGAAGCGATTTGCGCAGCACGAATTTGGTCTGCGGCATCGGCCCCTCGAAGGCATCGACCAGAAGCAGGACGGAGTCCACGAGCTTGAGCACTCGCTCGACTTCGCCGCCGAAATCAGCGTGGCCCGGGGTATCGATGATATTGATGCGGTGACCTTCCCAGTCGATGGCCGTGCATTTGGCCACGATGGTGATCCCCCGCTCCCGTTCCAGATCGTTGCTATCCATCGCTCGCTCGGTGAGCTCGCGATGGTCGGGAACCGTTTGTGTTTGTTTGAGAAGTTGGTCGATCAGGGTCGTTTTGCCATGATCGACATGAGCGACGATGGCGATATTGCGTAGATTTTTCATTACTTCAGGCAACCTCAATGCCGAGCTCCGGCCGAAGCGCCAGATACTTTTTGCTGATCGAATAGTCGATCAATGCCTCCATTCGCTCCGCCGTTGAACGCTGGCTGAGCGTCTGGGTTTCGTTGCGAAGGCACTCGCGTGCCACTTCTAAATCATCACAGAAGAGAAGGCCTATTCGGTTGGCGGAATCCTCAATGGCTTCCAGCCAGGGGCCGAGGACGACCTCGGATTTGCCCTTCGTCAACTGCTCGATGGCGCGCTCCAGGCGATGGCGATCGTTTCCTTTGATCTTTTTTCGTATCGCTTTATACGCGCTGTCTTTTTTAAATTGCGCCTGCAATTCGGCGTCGTCTCCTACCAACGCCATGGCGCGCAGGAAAAATCCCTGCAGATCGCTCATAGGTCGGATCGTGGCCAGATAAAAAGGGTCTAAAAATAAGAAGAGCTGCTTGGCCACCACGAACGCAATATGCTTTTCTCGCGCCGAACTCAAGAGCTCATCACCGACGATCAGTCCCTCGGGGACAAGAGCGCCGTTGACGAGACCGACCTGATCTTCTTTTCGCCAAAGCTCCGGCAGGTCGACATATCCCAGGGCAGCGCCCACTTTTTTATAAAAATTGACGAAGGCCAGCGACTCCGAAAGCTTGACCCGGTCGCGCCTGCGGAGTCCGTATTTTCGCCGACTCTCACCGGTCCATTTCTGCAATCCCTCTTTGAGGGCCGAAAAACAATCGTTGAGAGTCGAGGACATGCCGGGGGCAAAGATATACCGGCTCATCGTCCCCGGATCGATCTGGCCTTTGATGGGGCGGGCGATCTTGGAGTCGAATCGCTCTAAAAACCCGGATGCCTTTGCGTCGAGCCGATCGCCGCTGGCCCGCATCGCCCGAAACATACAATAGGCGCGATCGACTTCCTTTTTGCGCAGATAGACCCGACCGAGGCGATCGCGCCACTCCGGATTGTCGGGGTCCTGCTCGATGAGGATGCGAAGCTGTTTGGCGGCATCGTCGAGATGCTCCTCTTCTTCTTCGGCGAGGTCGACGATTCGCCGACGCAGCTCCTGGTGGTCGGGAAGGTGCTCCAATGCCTGTCCATAGGCGAAAATCGAGTCGCCCAGCCGCACCAGATGATCGCTGTAGAGATCGCCCAATTTTTGCCACAACACGCCGAGTAGTTGCGGGTCGGCGGAAGGATCGTCCTGATTGGCGGCAATGACCTGGACGTAGGCCTCTTCCAGATGCTCCCAGTCTCGGGCGTCGACGAGAATGGAGGTGACAGCGCGAAAGGCGTCGAGCCGCGTGGCGTCGAGCTCCAGTGCTTTTCGATAGCCGGCAAGGGCCTTTTCGGTCTCCCACAACTCGTCGCGGGCCACATTACTGGACTGAATTAAAAATTGCGCCTTCTCCTCCGGTTCCTCGGCGAGCACGCTGAGCGTAAAATAGGCCCGACAAACCCGTCGCCAATCGCCCAATTCGGCGGCCACCGTGGCAATCCGCTGGACGGCATCGCGATTTTCCGGCCACTCCGTTATGGCCTCCTCGTAGGTATCGAGGGCCCGCCCGGGATCATTGAATTTTTCGTGCCAGTCCTTGCCGAGCGCCACCAACGCCGTCGATCGCGCCCGGGCATCATCGAGACTGCGAATCAACTTTAGGCGCGCTTCCACTACATCGCCGGCCTCACCGATCTCGGCGACGACGCGCAATAAGCCGGTCAACGCCATTTTGTCATCGGCCACCTTGACCAGAGCTTTCTCAAAGGCCACTCGCGCCTGTTCATACTCCTCACGGCCTTCCTGCAACTCGCCCATACGCCGGTACATCGCCCCGATTTCTTTGTCCGGCAGATCCTGTTTGTGATTGAGCAACATCACCCGGGCGACTTCCAACCCGTCGGAGTAGCGCTCGCGCTCCATCAGCAGCTCGGACAGCGTCAGCGCCACCTGACGGCTGCGCGGCTCGATATCGAATGCATGCTCGTAGGCTTCGATGGCCTCGTCGATCTTATCAATCGCCACATAGGCATCACCGAGCCGTCGATATAGCCAGGCGTTTTCCTCCGCCGAGCGCACATCGTCGTCCAACTCGGCAGCTTCCTCTAATTTCAGCCGCGCCCGGTCGGCGTTTCCCTCGTCGAAGTGCGCCTCTACGTCGCGCTTTATCCCGACAAACTCGGGAAAAGGCTCATCGAACTCAAGTCCCTCCGCCTTATCGCATACTTCTCTCATTCGCGGCCCGTTTTTCGCAGATTCATTGGTCGAAATTCACTTCGAGGACGACCATTTTAGATTCCCCCGGGGCCACGTCAACCGTTTGCGTTGCTCGAACCGTTCCCTGCTGGCGGAGAGTCAGCTCGTGACGCCCGGGCTGAAGCGTCACTTGCTGACGTGTGGCGTTAGATTGCCGCTCGCCGTTGACGTACAGCGTTCCCCAGGGAATCAGTGTCGCCGTCACCTCTGCGGGCTCTGGAGGGCGAACTTTTTTCGGCGGCGGTTTTTCTCGCGCCGCCGTCTCAGCTTTTTGCTCAGCCAGGCGGCGGCGCTCTTCATCACGCTGCTCCGCCCTTTTTTTGGCCTCTTTTCGGGCCGCTTTTTGCGCACTTCCTAACGACTGACGCATCGATTCGCGGGCCTCGCCGATTGTCGGCATCACAGCCGATGGCCGATATTCGACCTCCTTGCCGTCGTCCTCCGCATTATCGCCGCCGTCTTCCATTGCTATCTGCGCCACAGCGGGCCTGTCCGCCGTCTTTCCCGCCGAACTGGAGGACAGAATGACGGCCATCGCACTGCCGGCAAAGAGCACCAGCGAAACCGCGGCGGCCACAACCACTGCTGGCGCCGGCATTCCGATATGTGGCAGTCGCGTCGACCGGTCTTTATCGTCTTGAATTTCCGCTAAACTGGCAGTCTTTGTCTTCGTCTTCGTCGAGGTGTCGTTATCGTCGACGATCTCTAATTCAATCGTCGACTCTGAAATCGATGCCGGCGCGGCCCGAACGATTTCGCGAGTGCTCGGCAACTCATCGACCGTCTCCTCCGCGTTACACTCAGTCGGCAACTCCTCAACCGTCTCCTCCGCATCGCATTCAATGGGCTCTTCGACCGTCTCCTCTGCATCGCGCTCAATGGGCTTTTCGACCGTCACATCTGATTCCTCGTAGAGCCCCGGGTAGTCCTCGGGATTGATATCGACCTGCACCGTCTTTGCCTGCCGAGCGCGACGCGCACTCTCCGGTAGTGAAATCCCCGTACCCGCCCACTTCGAGGAATTCTGTGCCTGCTCGAGGGCGTCGACAAAATCAGTAACACAGCTAAAGCGACGGCCCGGACTCTTATCGAGGGCCCTCAAAAACGCCTCCTCAAATTTGCGATTGACCTTCAGCTCTCGGCGATAGGTGCGAAGTGGCATCGGCTTGTCGTTGAGATGGCGCATCGCCGTTTCCATCGGTGTTTCGGCGCGAAACGGATTGCGCCCGGTCAACATTCGGTAGCCGACGACGGCCAGCGCGTATTGGTCGGTGCGCCCATCGATATCGTCGCCGAGCATCTGCTCCGGGGCCATATACTGAGGCGTTCCAATAAGCATCCCGGTCTGTGTAAGGGCGGTCTGGCCGTCCATCTCACCGCAAATTGCCTTGGCGATGCCGAAGTCGATGACCTTGACGAAATCGGTGCGCTGAGCCCGTTCGACGAGCATGATATTTTTTGTTTTGACGTCGCGATGGACCAGCCCCTGGGAGTGGGCATCGTCCAGACTGGCCGCGACCTGTGCGAGAATGGCTATGGTGCGCTCCACCGTAAACGGTGCGTCCTTTTTTAGTACGGCGTGAAGCGTATCTCCGTCGAGAAATTCGGTGGCCAAAAATAAAAACCCCAACTCCTCGTCGACACCAAAATCATAGAGCACGAGGCTATTGGGATGGGCCAGGCGCGAGGTGGCGCGCGCTTCGGCTCGGAACCGCTTTTCGACGGCCACGTCGTCACTTCGCCCTGGGAGCAGTATCTTGACCGCACACCGTCGATCGACCGACAGTTGAACGGCCTCGAAGACCGCTCCATATCCGCCCTTTCCGACCATCTCACGCAGGCGAAAACGGTTGGCCACGACTTCACCTTCCAGCTTTTGCAGTCGCATTGGCTACCCCTCCTATTCGTCATCGCCATCGGTGGTTTGGCACGCGCGATAAGACGACCGCACATACCACCGACGCATACCGACGATACGCCATTGACTTCGATCTACCCCTCAAACTTCTACGACAATTTCCGTTTCCTCAGACTATCAGCGCACGCCGTCGATGGAAAGGCGCACCGCCAGAGCAATGCGTGTCAGCAATTTCTACTTTCGCATTCTGCCCCAGCTCACTCCACCACTCGGCCAACGAGTCGCCACCGCCCGAGCGTGGCCTGACGTGGCACCTCCCAGCGGGCCTCGAAATAGCCCTCTTGGTCGACGACGGCCCGTCCCAGCGAGACGCCCTGTCCGGACTCTCGAGAACCGCTGGGAAAAAGCATGACCTCCACTTCCGCGCCAGCTTCCACGTCGTCGACGCGGCCGCGGACTCGTACCCTCTCCCCTCGGAGGACCTCTCCATCGGCTTCCAATAACTCCACCACCTTCGGCATTTCCGGGGCGTCGCCAGGGTCTTCATCGGTGGGCAGAGTATCACCCAGCATATCCTGCATATCGCCCAGGTCACCATGCTCATGATCGCCGGGAGGCATCTCGTCGGTGTGCCCGTCGCCACTATCGCCGGGCTGCTCACCTTCGTCGGCCTCGTATTGCCCTTCGCCCTCTCCACTGCCTTCGGAGCCGTCACCGGCCAGATGGGCCATCTCTTCTTCGTAGATATCGGGTCGCGGAAACTCGTCGTCCCAGATTCCATCGTGGACCTCGGAGTCGTCGCTACTGCTATAATTGAAGGCATCGGCGGCGCCGCCGAGGTCGATGCGCCGCCATCCCTGCCCCGGCCAGTAGACTTCGACGAAGGCGTGGGCTTCGTTGTAGACGTAGCGCGACGAGATGCCGAGTGCCCCGGCGGTGATCATAAAAGTCAGGCTTCGATGCCTGCAGACACCGATTTGCTGCTCGGAGATCTCGACGTAGCGGTCGCCGCGAAGCGTCTCCGGAAATGGCCTGGCCTCAAAGCTGCGATGATATTCGACGAGGCGCTCCAGGGCCTGACGAGGCGACATCGCAGAAGGCGAAATGCCGATGAGTTGTAGCACCTCCTCGGTCTTCGCCCGCAGTTGGTCGCCCAGATCGACGTTGGATTGGTCGAAAGCCTCCCAGGAAATAGAGTCGTCGAGAGCACCATCGAAATACTGCCGGTCGACAGCCAGCTCGATATTGATACGTACCAGGTCCTGTTCGGGGCCGGAGACGTAGAAATTATCCGCGGCGTCGCGTTCGATCTGAAGTTCGATGCGGGGCTCAGTGTCGACGCTCAGGACTCGCTGATGGGGAGAGACACTGGGAATTCGATGGCGCATACCGGGTTCCATACGCACCAGAAAAGAGCCCCAAAACCGCTCCTCGCCGGCACCAAGGCTTCCCCCCACAGAGACCGGGCGGGAGCGGCGGCTTCCGAGATATGCGGAGTAGTCGCCGGCACCGTCGCTGCGGATCTGGTCTTGAACCACGCCGCGTTTAAAGGGAACGACACTGGGCTGAAAATTGGCCTGATAGTCGAGCGCGTCGACCCGATCGGTGCTGGCGTCGAGTGGGGTCTCTCCACCACCATCGTCGAGATCGCCGTGAGGGGAATCGACGTCTGCCGGTCCCTCAGGCCCGTCGGGCGTCAAGATCCACTCGCCGTCCAGCGGTGATGCCCACAAACCGGGAGCATCGCCCGGCGCAGCCGGCGGATGCTGCGCCTGTCGTTGATCGCCCACTGACGGCGGTCCATCGCCGGCTGCGCTTTGCTGACCTTCGTCCCACTCCGAGATGTCGAAATAGCGATGGAGTATGCGCTCGCCGTCGCGCGACTCCTGAGCCCACAGCGGGACGACGGCCACCAACAATACGGCCGCCACAATGCCGGTGGTGATAATTCGTCCGGTGCTAAGAGTCATCCCCGCCACCGTTTTCGCCGTCCGTCGGCCTCGATCAGGGGACTCCTCCCGTCGTCGTCAGCAGGGCCTTAATATCCTCGTCATTAAACCGAATTCCGGCGCCGATAAAATAATCGCGCCGATCCGGATTAATCACATCATCGATGCCGGCCGACAGGTAGGCGAATTGCAGAAATTTATAGGTTCCATAAGAGCGCAATCGCGGGTTCTGGGCCGCCGTGAAATCGAAAAGATCGGTATGAACTCTCAACTGCTGGCCCTCTAAAAATCCGAGCTCGGCACCGAACCCGCCGGAGCTCTCCAAAATCCCGGCGCGCCCGCCGACGCGAAGCCAATCTGAAATCTGCAGCGATCGTCCCAATAGGAGGCTGAACTTGAACTCGTCGGTCGTCGTCGTCCGCGTCTCCTGGTAGAGCGGATCGTCGGCCGACGATTCGGTGGTGCTAATACGCTCCGTCTCCACCGACGTGGTGCCGCGAAAATCATCGATAAATTCCACCATATAATATTTGTCGTCCGAGGGCTGAAGCCGAAGCCCGAAGACGTTTTTCAATTGTCGGTTCGACATATGGTATTCGGTGCGCAGCTCTAAAATCGTCTGCAGCGACATCACCCGATTGAGGAAATCGCCGCTGTCGTCGAGGATTTGCTCGGTGCGATAGGCAATATTGGGGTTGTTGATAAGCTCGCCGACCGTGCCCTCGCCCTCGTTGACCTTTTCGGTGATGTCCTGGACGTTTTGTAGGCTATAATTGAAGGAGTCGAGGGTGCGCTGAAGGCGGGCCAGCGTCCCCTGCAAGGTGCCTAGTCCGGCCTGCACGTCGGTCGTGGACTGGCCGATGATAAATCGCACCTCCTCGACGATGGCCTCCGTGTCGCGCAGGATCGTATCCAGTGACTCCGCTCCGGCGGAGGTCAGGTTGCTCATCTCGTCGCTGATATCGGTGGCGTCGGCGACCAGCCGCTCGATCTGCACGGTGTTGACATCTACGAAACGGGTCAGCGTCTGCAACATGGTCTGCACATCAGTGACCATCTGCTGGATGACATCCTGGGCTTCCTCTCCGCCGAAGACGGCGGCCAGTGATTCCGTGACTTCCTGGATATCGGTGGTGATCTGGTGGAGCTGATCGAACATCTCCTCCGGTTGAACGGCTTCTACGACATTGTGAATCGTATCGCCGTCCTCCAGCACCCGCCCCTGTTCTCCGGGGGTCAACTTCAGATAAAAATCGCCGATCAACGTCGCCTGACGTTTGGCAATGGTGGCTCCGTTGACGTAGACCCCGCCATCTTCAATTCCCTCATATAAGGTCAGATCGCTGTCGATCGCCAATTCCACCCGGGCCTGCTCGCCGACCAATTCGATGGATTCAAGAGAGCCGACGGGAATGCCCGCCATATTGATCCGCGACCGCGTCGCCAGTCCGGTCACGTCGTCGAGATAGGCGTAATAGGTGTCCTGTTCGGTATCGGAGAGGCGAAAATCATCGCTCAACACGGTCATCATCGAGATCGCCGCCGCCACGCCGGCGATGACCAGAACTCCCACTTTCAGCGGTGTAAAAAATTCGTTTAGACTCATGGCTTATGTCCGTCGTCAGCCGCGCCCCTCACCAATATTTCGGCGAAAAAGCGCTCAGTGGTTTCCCTGTGGAAACTCATTGCACCGTCACATTCAAAGCGACCACATCATGGTCGTCATTAGATAATCGAGGAGCAAGATCAGCACGCTGCTCACTACCACGGACGATGTCGTCGCCTCACCGACGCCCTTGGCGCCACCGGAGGCGTAGAATCCTTTATAACACCCAACCAGTCCGACGATCAGCCCAAATACTGCAGCCTTAATGGTACTGTAGAGAAAGTCCTGCACGCTCACAAACCGGGTGATATGATGAATAAAGATTCCCGGGTCAGTCTGCATATACTCCACAGACAATCCGTAGGCGGCGCCGATGCCCACGAAATTAAATAACATATTGAGCACCGGAAGCATGATGACCGTGGCCAGCACCCTGGGCATCACCAGATATTGTATGGGATTGATGGCCATGACGGCCATGGCGTCGATCTGCTCGGTGACCCGCATCGTCCCCAATTCAGTGGTCATCGAACTGCCGGTGCGCCCGGCGACCATCAGCCCCGTAAAAACGGGACCTAGCTCGCGCAACAGGCTCACCGCCACGGTGGCTCCCACCAGCGTTTCGGCGTTAAAGAGTCGAAACGCATGATCCGATTGATAGGCCAGCACAAGGCCGGCGAAGATGCCGGTTAACAATACGATGGGCAGACTGCCCACCCCCACGGATTCCAGTTGCTGAAAGATGACCCGCAACCGATAGGGCGGGCGAAATGCCCACACGATGGTCTGTACCAACATCGTGAACAACCGGCCGATCTCCTCGATCGTGCCAACGGTATACTCCCCGACCGCCTCGATTCCGCGTTTTAGCTTTCCGCCCATGCGACCTCGTCGATACCACCCGACGCACTGACGTCTACGTCAAATGCCGGGCATACCATATTCCCCTGAAAGGAACCATCAGTGGCACCCACCGACATCGGCTGCGGGCGGAGTTTCAACCCACTCCCCCGGGATCTGCTGCGGTTGTAAAACCTCTTATACGCCATCGCCGCGTGGCCCCGTATCATCGGCGCCGCATCAAAATAGTTGTCTTCAATGCATCGACTCCCTCGTCCGTACCGGCGGCGGTGAGTCCATCGATGCCGCGAAGCCGCTGTTCCACACAGCCGCGCAGGCCTTGAGTGCGGAGTGTATCCATCAAAAAACCCGGACTTGGTTCTTCCGTATCACCCAACGGAATTTCGAGCACCAGCGCCCCCTGAAGGGAGGCATTGGCGCCCAGCGCCCGCACATAACAGGGATAGAGCGCGCGCTCGATTAGAGGGCGAAGATGAGCCTCTCGCTTGTCAAGCCCCTCCGAGACGTCGTCGGCCTCGACGGCCTCTCCCCAGCCCTGTCCCTGCGGTCTCCACTGCATGCTGCTCACTTCGACCTCGGGCACCGATTGGCGAGCCTGGTCGATGATCGATGTGCTTCGGCGAAGCGAGAGCCGATGTCCGAGCTGAGTATAAAACGTGTCGATCACCTCGCCGCTATCGCCTCCACGCTCGCGGTCAACGAGCTGGGCGTAGAGCAGATCAACCTTCAGATGCGAAGCGTCCTCATCGTCTTTACCATCCTCAGCGGGACAAAAATCGGTCTCGTAATCACTGCGGGCGGCCACCTGATAGCCGATGCGAACCTCTACGGTTCCCATTCGAAACTGAGCGATCAGGTCGTTGGCCTGCTCTTCGTCGAACTCGAACCCGATGATGCACTCATTTCGTATTCGGACCGACGGTCCCTCGTTCTGCGGGCGATAGGTGCGAAATCCGCTGATGGTCAACACTCCCGTCACCCGGTCGTAGCCCAGAAGACCGGGGTCGAGGTTCGGAAGCGGCGTCTCATAGATTTCGTAGACCGCGCTGCGGCGCGCCTGATGATACTCGGCATGCTCCTCGGGGTCATCAGTGTCGATCGTGGCCGATCCCAGCCCACATAACCTCTCCAATTCCTCGGGCTCGGCAATGGGCGTAGCTGCCACAGCCGTCGCACTGGCGATCAATGCTGCCGCCCCGGCGACAAACCCCAGCCAGGCCATCGGCTTTCCCCCCACCCTTGAAGGCAAAAAGATTGAACTCACAGCAAACCCTCGATGATCTGCTTGACCTCCGGTTTCGTCCAGTCGTAATCGCCGACAAACCGAGCCACGATCCGACCGTCGCGATCGATGATATAGGTCTCGGGCAACAATTCTGTGCCGTAGGCCTGAGCTGTCGCCTCCTGATCGTCGCGCAGCACCGTCATTGCGCTGCGTTGGCCGGGAAGAAAGGAGTTCATAAATCGGTCGATCTCCTCCCACCCCTCGTCGAGACTGACCGCCACCATCGTCATCCCCTGTGCCTCGTACTGGCGAACCAGAGATTCCATGCTGGGCATCTCTTTGCGGCAGGGCTCGCAAAAGCTGGCCCAGAAATTCAAAAATACCACCTGACCACGATACTGGGACAACGTGTGGACGTCGCCCTGCCCGTCGGGCAACTCAAAATTCGGTGCTGGCCGATCGACCCACTGTCCGTCGAGATCGATGATAGCATCCATCAAGTCGGCGTCATCAAAAAAGCTCCAGGGGTATACGGCAGCCGCCACAATCATAGCTGCTCCCGCGGCCATCAGAGCCATTTTCAGATTTGAAGATATCATCGCTCAACTCGCCTTACCACTTGTCCCGAAGTGATCGCAGGCAGCGAAACACCGCCTCGTTTTCGCCCTCCGACTCCTCACGCGCTGCGTCGAGTTCGTCGGCAAACCGGGAACTCAACGCCCGATTGAGCTCTTCGTCATCAAAGCGCATAAACGCATTATAGGCTCGCTCACGACCGAGGGTGGTCTGCATCAGGCGCCCTTCGTCGCGTGCCCGCTTCGCCTCCTCTAACACGCTTAGGGTCTCTGGATGTTCCGGTTCGATGCTGAGAAGGAACTCCGCGTTTCGCACCGCGTAATCGTGACCGGCATAAAACACAGTGGACCGCGGCAATTTGCGCAGCACATCGCGAAAGGTCTGAAACAATACCCCTGGATCACCGCCGAAGCGGCAATTTCCGGCGCCGCCCACAAAGATTGTATCACCGCTAAATAAGTGGTGGTCGGTGAGAAAGCTAATATGTCCCGGCGTATGACCGGGAGTATCGAGGACTTCCAATGAAATACCGCCCAATTCGACGATATCGCCGCCGGTCACCGTTTCGTCGACGCCGCGCTCGCCGTCACCCGCAAATTGGGCATCGATGGCCTCGGCGTCCGCCTCTCCGGCGATGACAGTGGCCTGTGGAAACGCCTTTAGGACAGTGGGGTTTCCACTGACATGATCGGGATGAAAGTGGGTATTTAATAACAGCTCCAATTCATAGCCCGCTCTCCTGACCCGTTCCACGGCCTGCTCGCCATCAACCGGATCAACCAGCGCCGCCCGGCCCTCGCCGTCGGCGATAAGACAAAAGAAATTATCGCCGATATTGCTCTTAATAATCTCGAGATTCATCGCCGTCTCCCGGTCAGCCATCGCTTCACACCGGCCACGACCATCGCGACCGGGTCATCATTTTCCATCAACGCAAGCTGTCGCCGCGTCGCATCAATCAACCGTCGACGCCCTCTCTGCGTCAACCCCCGAGTGTCGACGACAATCTCCGTGGAGGCCGCCATGCGACTCCACTGCGCCAGAAGGCACGGCCACTGGTGCATGGCTACGAGATACCCGTCGAGGCCGCCGATGACAATCGCATCCACCGGCAATGAGCCATCGCCGGCTCGGAAGATGACATCGGCGACCACTTCCGTGCTCGCCGGCAGGGCCCACCACAGCCAGTGGGGTCCGGCCGTAGGTGGCGGTCTGCGCGGATAAAAAGCGATCGTCACGCCCTCCGGGATGATATCGAAACCAACCGCGTCGCTCTGTCTTTTCGCCGACCGCCGTCGCGGCGGTGAATCAGCAGTCTTGCTGGTCTTCGTGTCGTATTTGTGCATGGCCTCTCCTGATTTTCGTCGACTCCATCGCTTCTCGTCTGATCTTATTATCGCCGAAACCGAAGAGGTTTTGCGCTTTTTTTCCATCGGATCGCCCGGCGTTTGTCACGAAAAAAGCATGTCGGCAATGCCCGCTGAGAGGCGGGGGTGACGAACGCCCTAAGTTGCAATCAAATTTTTCGCCATGTTACAATCGACTTTATAAGTCTGCTCGCACAAAACTTGCGCGGCCGAGACCAACTGCCGAGCCATTCTATCCTTATCGTCTGACGAGCTCTTCCCGTATGAACCCAACGCCGCAACACAAAACCCCGTTTTTCGTACTGGCAGTATGCCTGCTCCTTATCTGGTGGAGTTCTGGATGTACGCTGGACTTCGACCAATTCGACGGTGCTGCTGATGCCGACGGTGGAGACCACACGGACGTCGGAGCGGACGCCGATGTAGAACTCCCCCCCGATGACGTGCCAGACGCTGATTTACCCGATATTCCACCCGATGACGACGCTGACGCCGCCCCTCCGGACGAACCCGGCGATATCGGCGCCCAGTGCGAAGACGATGACGACTGTGTGGGCGACGCCTTTTGCAAAGGCGAGGTCTGCCTCTCCGATTGTAGCGACGATAATGACTGTCCCACGGGAACCGGTTGTGTTCCGATTGGCAACGACACGATATGCGCTCCTCGGTGCAGCGACACAGAGAGCTGCGAACACGTCGATGGGCACGACGACGTAAGCTGTGTTTATCTCGTCGAAACCCGGCAACTCGGCGCCTCACCGCATCAACTGCAGCGAGCCTGCCTGACCGACACGGCAGATGATGGCGTTTTCGACGCCCTGGACAACTGCCCCGATACGGCAAACGCCGCCCAGCGCGACAGTGCCGGAGACGGTATCGGCGACGCCTGCTCGGACACGCCATATTGCCACGTCGATTCCAGCGACGGGGTCCTCGATTATACGGCAACGTCTTTTCGCCTCGGCAGGTTTTCCATCCCCGATGTGATCGATGGCCGATGGCTTCCCCTCGTCGGCACGGTCGACGATGAAGAAGATCCCGACGGCACCCTGCATCTACTCGACCGCCACAGCGGCGAATGGACGCAGGCAGACACGCTTCAATTTGCCGGCCGAGACCGGGCCGTCGTGCCCACCAACACCGGTGGCTTTGCGGTCTCACCGGGAATTCGGGGAGACTCCGGTCCCATCGGTCCCTGGACGATTATTTCGCCCACAGGCGAGGTCTCTTATGGCCCGGACTATCACCCCGTGGAGGGAGTCGACATCACCACTCACGCGCCTCCGCTTCAGCTCATTAACGGCGAGCGATGGCAACTATTGGTCGATGAGTTCGACGCCGGCATCAGCCTGGAGCTTTCCCGCCTCAATGCAGATCTCGAATTTTCGAATAGAGAGTCGGTAGGCTCGTTGGGCGATTCCATTGACCCGATGAGTTACGGCGACTTTCACCATCCGCCACAGACTCTGCGCCATCCCGATGGCTCCGCAGGAGTCGCGCTGTGGCACGACGACAACTCCACGATATATCTGGTTGACCTGCCGGGACCGCTGTCCCCTTCTCAGGCTTCAGCGGGACTGCACGAGCTGCCCATTCCCGACGAGTGGGAGGAGACCGATGACGAGGGCGATGGTGGCGACGAGGGCGATGGTGGCGATAACGGTAGCATCGAAGACCTCTCCGACTTTGACCCATTTGTCGTCCCCGCTCCAGGCGGTCAACTCTACGTCTTCGATCGCAACACTGGCCGCGCCGGACGGTTTCTCGCCGAACGAAACGAGAATAATATCTATACGCGCTCATGGGACGACTTCGAGCGAATCCCGGAATACGACCTGAGCGAGTTGGATATTTTCGAGGATTTCTCTCTATATCTATTGCCTGAAGCCCGCGGACTCGGCATTGTCGGCCGTCAGGATGCCGATTCGACCTCGGTATACGTGCGCGAAGTCTACTTCGATTGCCACTCTCGCACCGGCGATCTCGACACATCTGGTGACGGCGTCGGTGATTTCGTCGACAACTGCCCGCTCGAGGAAAACCCGGACCAGCTCGATCTCGACCACGACGCCTGGGGAGACGCCTGCGATCCCGATATCGACGGCGACGGTATTCCCAATATCGACGACACCATCGAGGTCGAAGATAACGAGGGAGAGCTGGAGATTCTCGATCTCTCGGAGGATAGCAACAACAACACCATCCCCAACGAAGACGACGACGATATCGACGGCGACGGCATCCCAAACCGCTATGATCGATTCCCCCTGGATTCCTCCAATGATGGAACGCCGAACCGCTGGACCAACGATGCCAGCGGCAACCAATATGCCGACGACGACCTTCGCCAGCGAGGACTCGACCCCTACCGATTCTTGAGCCTGCCGGTCGCCGAAAAACTCGCCTACATCGTCAAAGATGACGACGGCGATCGCACGCTTTACGTCGGCGACTTCGACGCCCCACAGGAGGCTACGGCGGTGGAGTTGCCGGACGAGATCATTCCCCATCGGCTATCGTTTGGCATTGACGATACGCGACTGGTATTTCTCGCCGGCCCTCCCGGCGAGAGCAACCGCTTCGTGGTCTACGATCTCGAGGAAGAGGCGGTGATCCTCAACCAGGATATCTGGTCTGATGAGGCCCTGCCGAGTTTTCCCAACCAACCGCTGCGCTCAGTGTCGATGCTTGCCGACGATGACTTTGTCATCACCCGCAGTTCCGACGGCAGCACCGACGACGAGGACTGGATTATCTCTCGCGTCATCCCCGATCCATCCTTTGAGATGACCCAGATTCCCACCGGCTTCGATCATATCTGGTTTTCCCATCTCTACGGCAACCAGCTCGCCTTTTTGGCCGCCGACACGGATTGTCGCGAATGTGCCACCGGCTATCTATTCAATGAGCAAGATCAATCAGTGCAGCTATTGCCGGGGGCCACGTCCGGTATCGAAGCCATCAGTGCTCAGGATCAATTTCTAACATTCGCCACCATCGACGACGGCGAGCGGATCATCCACCACCTCCGTAACGGCGGGCTGACAGCGCATGGAAACGCCGCTGTGGGAGCCGAATTCGACTCCGTCGAGGCCGTGACCTCCTCGCTGTACCGCGCAGCCGGCGGCACCCCGGAGCTGGGACATCAGCCGGTGGCCATGGCACTGTTGAGCCGGTGGAATCAGACCCCGGATATCTGGATTTATCTTCCCCATCTGCCCGCCGAACAATCGCGGTGGCATCTGGTGCTAGCTCACGACGAGGCGATTGTGGAGGCTGCATGGGGCCCCTGAGCGAGGCCAAACGCATGGCCTACAGCCAGGGCTCGTGATATGGTAATAAGACGTAAATTGATGAAAATCACTTATTAGATATCGAGTAAACTGCTAGTCTTTCGGGCGTGCACCGGTCTCTTGAACGGTTGATTCATGGCTCCACAACTCCCCCAGAAATTCGGCTCCTATACTCTCCACGAGCTCATCGCTCGCGGGGGGATGGCCGAGATCTATCGGGCGACGATGCCCGGGATCGGGGGCTTTGAAAAGACGGTCGCCATCAAAAAGATATTGCCTCATCTGGCGGAGAACGACGAATTTATCACCATGCTCATCGATGAAGCGCGCATCATCGTGAGCATCGATCACTACAATATCGCCCAGGTCTACGATCTGGGCCGGATCGACGACAGCTACTATATCGCCATGGAGTATATCCATGGACCGGACCTGTCGCAGGTCATCAAGACCCTGGCAAAACAAGACCGCACCGTCCCCGTCGCCCACGCCACGTATATCGGCTCTTGTATCTGTGCCGGATTACACGTCGCCCACTCAAAGACCGACGAGGACGGCAATCCCCTCAATATCGTTCACCGCGACGTCAGCCCCCACAACGTGCTGCTCAGCTTTGCGGGGGACGTCAAAATCATTGATTTCGGCGTCGCCAAGGCGTCCCTAAAAGAGACCCATACTCAGATGGGGGTCATCAAGGGCAAATTGTTGTATATGGCCCCTGAGCAGGCAAAGGCGGAGAATATCGACGGTCGCTCCGATCTCTTCGCCGCTGGCCTGATCATGTATAAAATGTTGACCAACAGGTTGCCATTTCAGGGTGAAAACGAATTTGAGATCTACAATAATATTCTCAAAAAACAGATCACTCCTCCGCGGATCATTAATCCCGACGTGCCGGAAGTCGTAGATGCGATCGTCATGAAATTGCTGGCCCGCGACATGGACGAGCGCTACCAGGAAGGCTACGAAGCAAAACAGGACCTGGACCGCGCCCTCCACCAGGTGGCCCCCGGTTATACAGTCAATCGTCTGAGCCGGTTCGTCGACGAAAACTTCGCCAACCAAAACCAGGGCAGCGCTCCCGGCGCCGGCTCCGATCCCGGCAACCTGGCCCCCCAGACTCCGTCGGCCAACAACGTCAATACCGACCAGCACTCCGCCAACGAGCCCGTAGAGCTCATCCCGGAACCTCTCGATGACGAAGACCTTTCGGAGACGGTAGACCATCGGCGCCCCGATAAGATCAAAGAGAATATCTCTGGAAATAGTCCTCCGTCGCCGTCACCGCCGGGCATTCCCACAGAGCCGCCGAAGCAGCTGCGCACTACTGTCGACGACGATGATACCGGGCAATTCAATATCTCCAAGGCACCGGCCGGCCAGACGCCATCTCCCGCCGGTGCTGTCCCCGACGAGAGCCCATCGTCGCTGCCGCCGGCGGCCATCGCAGTGAGCCTGATGGGCGTCGTTGTCGCCTCACTTATCGTCGTCATGTTGGTTGTCGACGACGACGAAGCAGATGAAGAGGAACACACCTTCCCCCCCGGTGTGATCGTCGACGATCCGAGCATGGCCGACGACGACGAAGTTGAGCATGTCGATGTCGTCCTCGACACCACACCCGAGGGGGCACGGGTGTATCAAGATGGCGATTTCGTGGGCATCACTCCCATCACCTTAGAGATGGCGGAGCCGGAGACAGAAACGTATTTCGAGTTCGAACTCGATGGGCACGCGGAATATGATTTCCACCTCGATAGCGATAGTGGATACGAGCACCATTTCGATCTCGACCCGCTGGCTGTCGTCGACCTCGGCGAAGCCGTCGATGAGGCACGGGCTGCCGCTGGTACCGACGCTGCCGACGCATCCAGCGATGAAAGTCAAAGCCCGGAACCAGAACCGGAGCCCGAACCAGAACCGGAGCCCGAGCCAGAACCGGAGCCTGCCCCATCAGCACCAGAACCCGAGCCCGAACCTACCCCATCAGCACCAGAGCCGGAGCCGGAGCCGGAGCCCGAACCAGAACCGGAGCCCGAACCAGAACCGGAGCCCGAACCAGAACCGGAGCCCGAACCA
>SKQC01000071.1 GCA_007119175.1 Myxococcales bacterium
CGCTTCGCGGCACCTCCCCTCGCGAGGGGAGGAGGTCATCGAACCCCACCGCCGCTTCGCGGCACCTCCCCTCGCGAGGGGAGGAGGTCATCGAACCCCACCGCCGCTTCGCGGCACCTCCCCTCGCGAGGGGAGGAGGGTCATCGAACCCGAGCAGTCACAAGAAGAGTCCGCTCGCATTTGCCCATCGATCACCAGCGTTAAGATTTAACTGGGTCTGCAGCATACGGAACCCATCGCAGTCAGGGGGAGAATCGATGTTTGAAGGAAGTTCGGTGTTGATCACCGGCGGGACCGGCTCGTTTGGCCGCCAATTCGCAAAAACGCTTTTAGCAGAACACAATCCGGAGCGATGCATCGTCTTTAGCCGAGACGAACTCAAACAATATCAAATGCGCCAGGAGGCCGGCCTGGGAGACGATCGGCGGCTGCGTTATTTCATCGGCGATGTCCGCGACAAACAGCGGGTAATAAGGGCCTTTCGCGGAGTCGATTACGTGGTGCATGCCGCGGCCTTAAAGCAGGTCCCGGCCTGCGAGTACAATCCCTTCGAGGCCATACGCACCAATATTATCGGCGCCCAGAACGTCATCGACGCCGCCATCGACCGCGGGGTTCGTCGCGTCGTCGCCCTGTCCACCGACAAGGCCTGCAATCCGGTCAATTTATATGGGGCCACCAAATTATGTGCCGACAAACTCTTTGCCGCCGGCAACTCCTATGCCGGGGCCAGTGATACTCGCTTTTCCGTGGTGCGCTACGGCAATGTGGTGGGAAGCCGCGGCAGTGTCATCCCCTACTTTTTAAAGCGGCGCCGCGTCGGTCGGCTGCCGGTGACCCACGAGGAGATGACCCGGTTTTTTATCCCTCTTAAGCAGGGGGTGCGCTTTGTCATCAACTCCTTTTATCGAATGGGCGGCGGTGAAATTTTCGTGCCCAAGATTCCCAGCATGAAAATCGTCGATCTGGCCCGGGCCCTCGCCCCGGACTGCGAGATCGATATCGTCGGCATTCGCCCCGGCGAAAAACTCCACGAGGTCATGATCTCCAGAGCCGACGCCCGCCACACCCTGGATCTGGGCGAATTTTTCGTCATCACCCCCGAATTTTCCCGATGGACCGACGAGGGTAAATGGACCGGCCAGAGCGGAATCGAGGTCGACGACGGCTTTTGCTACCGCTCCGACGAAAATGACCGATGGCTTAGCTGCGAGGAGCTTCGAGCCAACCTGGCCACCACCACCGATCTGCCGACGGGGTCCCGATGAGCGACCAACATATTCCATACGGACGCCAGTCGATTGAGGCCGACGATATAGAGGCCGTTCTCGCCGTATTGCGCGGCGATTGGCTGACCACCGGCCCCGCCGTCGACGCCTTCGAAGATGCTCTTTCACAGCGCTGCGGCGCCCCCTACGCGGTGGCGCTCAATTCCGGGACCGCCGCTCTGCACGCCGCGTATCGCGCCGCTGGAGTGGGACCCGGCACGGAGGTCATCGTCCCGGCTTTGACCTTTAGCGCCACGGCGAACGCCGCTCACCATCTGGGGGCGACGCTGCGATTTGCCGACATCACCGACGAGACATTGACCATCGACCCGGCGTCGCTCCAGCAGCACCTGAGCGAGAAGACGGTCGTGGTGGCTCCCGTCGATTTTGCCGGCCACCCCGCCGATATCGACGCCATCACGGCAATGGCCGCCCGGGCCGGCGCCCGGGTCGTCGAAGACGCCGCCCACAGCCTGGGCGCCACCTATCGCGGCCAAGCGGTGGGCTGCGTCGCCGATCTGACGACCTTTTCATTTCACCCGGTCAAGGCCATCACCACCGGCGAGGGCGGCGCCGTCACCACCCGATCGACCGCCGAAGCACAACTGATGCGCCGCTTTCGAAACCACGGCATCGACCGCCACAGCCCGGGCGTCGACGATGGCGCCTGGAGCTACGATATCGACGAGATCGGCTTTAATTTCCGTCTCACCGATATCCAATGTGCGCTCGGCATAAGCCAGCTTCGAAAATTGGGGCGCTTTATCGAACGCCGACAACAGATCGCCGCCACCTACCGCCAGCAACTCGCCACCTTCGACGAGATCGAGCTTCCCCCCGACCAGCCCTGGTGTGAGCACGCCTACCACTTATTCGTCATCCGCGTTCCCTCCGCGCGGCGTGCCGCCATCTTTGACACACTCCGCAGCCGCGGAATCGGCGTTCAGGTCCACTACGTGCCGGTCAATATGCTCAGCGCCTACAGGCGCCTTGGACATCATCCCGAAGAAACGCCGGTCGCCCTCAAAAACTACCGGCGCATGATCAGCCTCCCCTGTCATCCGGCGATGGGCGACGCCGATGTGGAACGCGTCATTGCCGAGCTCGGCAACGCCATGCGAGGTACCCAATGATGCGGCCTCCACATGTGGTGGCCATTATTCAGGCCCGCATGGGCTCAAGCCGCCTTCCCGCCAAAGTGATGAAATCGGTGGCCGGACGGCCGATGATCGACCACGTCATCCAGCGCGCCCGCAATATCTCCGGGGTCCATCAGGTTGTGGTCGCCACCTCCACAAATGCCGCCGAAGGGCCGCTGGTAGAGCACGTCTCGTCGATGCCGGAGGTGGCCCTATTTCGCGGACCGGAAGACGATGTTTTGACCCGATATTACGAAGCGGCTGCGGCCTTCGAGGCCGATATCGTCATGCGCATCACCGGCGACTGCCCGCTTTTGTCGCCGAGGACTAGCACCCACGTATTGGAGGCGTATCTAAAAAATCGAACCCTCTGCGATTACGTCTCCAATACCCTGCGGCGAACCTTTCCCCGGGGCCTGGATACATCGGTGATGGGGTTTGACACCTTAGAGCGGGCCCATAAGCAGGCCACGACCCGGGCCCAGCGGGAGCACGTTACGGTGGTGATCTGGTCGAACCCCAAACAATTTAATCTGCTCAATATCTACGACCGACGGGACCGACATCACCATCGATGGACCGTGGACACCGCCGAAGACCTCGAATTGGTGCGCAAGATCTATGACGCCCTCAGCCACGGCTCAAATATCTTCGAATACGACGAGGTCCTGAAGCTATTGGAGCGCCATCCACAGTGGCAAAAAATCAACTCTCATATTCCTCAAAAAGGTCCCTAATCGCGGTGACCGTTATCCGCGTTCACTGGTTTTCGTCGGGAATTTTAGCATGGAAGTAGGTTTCAGAGTCGACGCATCACCCCAGATCGGTGGCGGCCACTTAAGTCGCTGCCTGGCCCTGGCCGACGCATTGCGCAGCCACCGGCTGTCATCGACCTTTTTACTCGGAAGCCAGTCCAAAAGTGCCGTCTCCGCAGTCGAGGCCGGCGGCCACCGGGCCACAGTCCTCATGGCTCCGCCCGGCGAATCCACCACGAATAGGTGGCTCGACGTCCCGCCGCAGCTCGACGCACAGCGGACCACCGAGGCCATCGACACCACATCGATTCGCCTCCTGATCGTCGATCAATACGGTCTCGACCACCGATGGGAGCGCATCGTTCAGGAGCATACGGGGGCTTTCGTCGTCGCAATTGACGGGCTGGCAACCCGCCGTCACCACTGCGATCTGCTCATCGATCCCACCTATTCCGAAAAACCTGCCAGGCGCCGCTGGGGAGATCTCGTCTCATCTCATACGAAATTGCTCTGCGGACCGAAATACGCCCTGTTGCGCCCGAATTTCGAGTCCGCCCTGCACCGTCGAACTCAGCGCCCGGGACGCATCCCGTCTATTTTTATCTGCTTCGGCGGCGGTGATACCGGCGATATTACGGAACTCGCCATCGATGTCGCCCTCCGCCTTTCCATTGAAAACCTCCAGATCACGGCGGTCTGCACGAGCGCCACGGCGGGCGTCGAGCAGTTGCAGAGCCGATATAAGGCACGCCAAAACGTCGATGTGGTGATCGACACCGATCAGGTGGCGTCATTGATGGCCTGCGCCGATCTGGCCATTGGCGGCGCCGGGACCATGACCTGGGAACGGGCATTTCTGGGATTGCCGGCGCTCGTGGTGGCCATCGCCGATCATCAGGTCGATGTGGCGCGACCGGTCGCCGACACCGGAGCCATCGAGTTCCTCGGCAGGCTCGAGGATCTCGATTCGTCGCATCTATATCGGCGCCTCGAGGATCTGATCGAAAAGCCGAAAAAATTACGCCGAATGGCAAAGCGCTGCCGACAACTCGTCGATAATGCTACCGAGGTCGGTACGACAACCGTCGCCGCATATATATACGACAATTTCTCCAGGGGGGAGATATGGAAAAAAAACGAGCGCGCTCGCAACCGAAAGTGACCCTTCGACTCAGACGCGATCTCCACGAGGTCAACCGCACAGAATCAACCCATCGATTTATCCTCGGCGACGCTCCCAGCCGGCCTCAGCGCACGGCCGTTTGCGTACGCTGCACTGACGACGGCATGCCCTCGTCGATCGAGCTCGAAAGACCGGCTCATTCGTATTTTCCGGTCTACTTTCACGTCTCGCCGTCCGGAGATGTCGTGATCTCCGACACAATGGGATTTTTACACGACCTCGCAAGACGGGAAGAGGTGGGCCTGAATACCTCGGCCCAATTAGATCACCTCTTATTTGGACGACCTCCCGGGGTGGGACTGCTGTCGGCACTCGAGGTCGTCGATCACGGAGAACGCGTATATTTGCAGAGCGACGGCGAACGCTGGAATATCGTCAGTCGCAACAGATACGACGCATTTTATCATAATAATGACGTATACTGGCGAGAATCTATCGATTATATATCGACCCGTCTTCAACAAGCTGTGCGATCTTTATCTCCGAAATACTTATTATTTTCCGGTGGCGTCGACTCCACACTCCTTAAAACCATACTCGGCAGCAATATTGAACTGCTGAGCGGCCGTCTTCCTGAAAAGGAATTTGCCGAAGAGGTCGAACAGGCGGCGCGAGCGGCAGCGCACTTCGATGCCGACCATCGCTATGTCGATGTAGATCACGACGATTTTGTCGACTATTTAGTGGAGATCACCCGCCGAACCGGTCTTCCCTGTCCGGCGATGCAACACGTCTTACAGACCCGAGTGGCCGCCCACGCCGACGGTTCCGTCTGCTACGGAGAGCTCGGCGACGGCACGTTCGGCCTGCCTCTGATCGCCGCGCCTGGCCTTGAGAATTGGGTGTCTCGAACCGTGCTGGAGCCCGCCGCTGCGGCGAGCCGTAAATTCTCTCTGGCGAGTACTCGCGACCAGGATCAGTGCTTCGATCAGAGGCTCGAAGAAATTTACGGACCGACTGACGAGGCCCACCTGCGGCGCAGCCGGCGGGCCCGACAACTCGTGCAATGGTCACCCACACTAAAAGGATCGGATCGACGATGGGAGCAGTTTTTGACGTACGGACATCTCATCGATTTTCTGACCGTGGGCTGCGTTAAATACGTCCGCGACTTCGCCTCTTCACAGGCGGTCACCGTCCACACTCCCTTTACTGCCAGGGCGCTCATCGACAGCTTTCACCGCTGTGATCCGGCGACCAGATACCGCGACGCAGACCAGACAAAGCCGGTCCTCAAGGCCCTATTGTCGAAAAACCTGCCGGAATACCCGGTCAATCGCTCCAAACTCGCCAGCGGACTACCGCGCACCTGGTATTTCACCGAAGGGCCGCTTCGCGAGATCTTCCAGCGCTTTCCACCTCCGTCGCCAATGGATGATGCCGTGGCCCGCGCGATAGAAAAGCCCCGGTGGACCAATAGTTGGATTCTGTGGCCCACCTTGAGCTACTCGGTGTGGTACCACGAGTGGTTCGACTCTGGAGATGTCGCCGCGCGCCCCGATCTGGTCATCCATCGGTTGGGAGAAATGACAGAAGGCAGCTCCAGAATCGCGGGCTAACCCGGATTATTCACGAGGTTTTTATCAATTCAAATTTTGCCGGGGGGCATTAGATGCATCCGCACACCCACTACGAGCGCTTGACCCAGATTGAGACATCCAGGCTGCGGCTACGGCCGATGCGAAAGGACGACGCCGAACTCGTCGTCGCCTGGCGCAACGCGGCGGCGCCGATGTTCTTTTTACCTCCGCCCACACTCCAACAGCACCGATCGTGGTTTGATGGCCCCCGGCGAGGCCGAGTGGACTATATGATCGTCAGAAAAGACGAAATGCGCCCCATCGGTGTCGTCAACTTCAAGAATATCGACGGTCGTAAACAGAGAGCGGAGGCGGGGAAATTGCTGGGCGACGTCGACAGCCGCGGCCAGGGAATGGCCAAAGAGGCATTCGCCGGATGGTTGCTCTACGGCTTCAACTATCTTGATTTTCGGGAAGTCATTATTCAGACCCGGGCTGACAACTCCGCCAACATTCATCTCAACCGACGGCTTGGATTCCACATTATAGATCAATATGACCGGGAGGTTTCCGATGGTGAATATAAACGATTTTTATTGATGAAGATAACATATTCGACGAGCGACAACCTTGCCCAAATTATACGGAAAAGACCGTAAGCGTTCTGCCTCTGGGAGCCCGCGGCCAGCCTGGCCACCTTTGGAGCCCGCGGCCAGCCTGGCCACCTTTGGGGCCCGCGGCCA